>JAZQPN010000143.1:0-22579 GCA_045628585.1 Bacteroidales bacterium
CCAAAACCAATGAGAACAATATTGCACACGCTCTTTTCATAATGATGAAATTTTAGAATTACGGTTGCAAATATATGAATTTTTATAAAATGCAAACAAAAATATCAAAATCAATGAATTATTTTTTTCTGTCAGGCAGAAATCTGGCAAAATGTTGTAAATCCTTCCGCGGGCTTGAGGGTTTAGGTGCGGAAACAATCCGTTTTCCAACGGGCAACGTTGTTTTCAATGTAATAGGCAATGCGGCACCATTCCATCGGGTTGCGTACGATGTGTTCGTGGAAACGGGTCTGCCATCCAAACGGTATCTGATTGGCGTTGGAAAAACGCGAAACGGCGCGTTTCATTCCGCCAACGGCAACGGACAACCAACCGCGGCGGTCGGAAATGGATTTCATTCCGGAATCGATTTCATTGGGGTTTTTCCATCGGTTGTTTTGGGCGGTTGGGTTTTGGGCGGTTTGGGGTAGAGACGATGTGCACATCGTCTCTACGGGGAAAACCGACCCAAAACCATTCCCGTCGGGCGTTTTCAAACCGTCAATTTTCACCATCAAATGGATATGGTTGGGCATGACGACCCAAATTGGAATTGCGCAATACGGATAATGCGATTGGATATTACGGATTTGCGCATCGGCGTAACGGCCCATTTCTGACAAATGCATAACATTGATTCCGTTATGGTCCGGAATGATTTCGCCAAAATAATGATTTCGGTTCGCCGTGCAAATGGTGACAAAATACCAACCACCGTTGTAATCGTGCCATGGGGCGCGCGCTGATGGAATGCGGTATCGGTTTTGGAATAAATCTGACATTCTGCTAATCGTTTTTGAATTACGGCGCAAATCTCAAACATTTCCCTGACAACTATCCGTTGACAAACGTTTGTAATCGACTACAAACGTTTGCTGTCGGTTTTGTTGTTATAAATCAATATGATATGGTTTTTTGGGTGGCGGTTTTTTTTTGGGGGGGGGTGGTTGAGACGATGTGCACATCGTCCCTACATCGTCCCTGCATTGTCCCTGCATCGTTTTTTCGGGAAAACGAACGTGAATGGTGAAATGATTCAAATTTTCCTATTTTTGTGCATCAAATTATTCCGCAATGAAAAAAACACTATTCTCTACAATTCTGATAATCAACGGACTATTTGCCTTTGCGCAGGCACCTCATATTTATGAACACACCTATCCGGCGGTGACGGAAGAAAATCCGCAAATCCGCGCTTTGATGGATAAGGTTTCCATCGACAGCCTCACAACTACAATCGAACATTTATCATCTTATCACACAAGGCGTTACGACAGCCAGATGATTTACGAGGTGCAGGATTGGCTTTTCGACACCTACCAATCGATTGGCCTCGATTCGGTTTACAGGCACGATTTCAAGTTGCAAAACCTGAGCATCACCGAAACGGGCGACAACATCATCGGCATTCAGTGGGGCACGAAATATCCGAATGAGTTTGTGGTGTGTGGCGCGCACTACGATTCCTACAACTGGGACGGCTACGACCCCGACACCATTTATGCGCCGGGCGCAGATGACAACGCCACGGGTTGCGCAGGCATTTTGGAAACGGCGAAAATCTTAAGCCGTTGTTCCTTCGACCGTTCCATTCTTTATTGCGCCTGGTGTGCCGAGGAATGTGGTCTGCTTGGCAGTGCCGCATTCGCCAAGGATTGCGCTGAGCAAAGGATGGACATTGTGGGTTATTTCAATATGGACATGAATGGCTATTTGGAGGAAGGTTCCGACATTCACGTGCATCTGATGTACACCACGCAGGATTCCACTTTTGCCGATTATTTCTACGGTTTTTGCCACGCCTATTATCCCGAAATGCCCATTCGGCAGGCTTGGCTTGAGGGCGGCGACAGCGACTATTCCTCGTTCAACCGCAACGGTTATCCGGCTTTGCATCCTTTTGAAGATGTTCATGCCTCCTCGCCTTTCATTCATTCAAGATTGGATGTCATGGGCGTGAGTGTCAACAATATGGAACAATCCAAACGTTTTGCCGAACTGAATTTGGGTGCCGTGGCAACCTTAGCTGGACTTAATAATACAGCGGTTGACGAAACCATAGCACAAAAAATTACCGTGTTTCCAAACCCTGCATCCGACAGGATTAATATCAAGGCGGAAGGATTGCAAAACGTTACGGTTTACGATATGATGGGGCAGAAAATTGTTTCCTGCCCAGCATCATCCGATGATTTCGCAATGGATGTGAATGGTTTTAAATCAGGGTTGTATCTGTTTGTTGTTCAGTTGAAAAACGGTCAAACAGCAACGCAATCCGTCATCATTCGATAGTATCTGTCACAAGTTCGAATTCATTTTCCGTTTCAGTGCCTTCAACGGTCACTAAATAACGCGAATCTTTCCTGTGCATTTTCAAGGTCGACAAGTCGGCGGTGAACACATTGATTTGTTCCATCGGAACACCTTTTGTCTGATTCAAATACTTGATCAAAAGGGCATTGCGCTTGTCCATAATGCCGTTCAGCAACTGTGCGGAACTCTCTTCGTAATGTTTCACGGCGACTTTATCCAAATCGTGGGATTTCACCTTATTGCCATCGTTAAACTGAGCAGCAAAAACAAGCAAGTTATCATCTTTATCGCTGATGTTCTTGATGTCGGTATTGGTCAGTAAATCAATGAACTTTGCACTTTGTTCGGGATGTTGCGAGAGGTAGAAATCGCGTTTCAGCTGTGCCACCGAAAGCAGTTTGATTGCCTTTTCGTAGTTTTCTTGCAACTCAAAATTGACTTTCATCTCGGAATGTGAAAGCAAAGTAGAAGCCACTTCGTCCAATTGGGAATAATCGGCAGCAGCGAAATCACTGGCAGTCAAATCGATAGGCATAAAGAACTTGTCATCATCTTTCGAAAGGAAAGAGAATGGAGCCGCTACAACTTTCAGCATCAGACTGCCAAGAACCTGGAAAATAGCCTTCTTATAAGAAAATTCAGGATCGTTGATGTTGCCCGAAACCGGCAGTTCCAATTCAACTTTATGGTCTTTGTCGGTAAGACAATAAATACCTAACTTCAACGGTATCTTCTTCATTTCCGGCTCATAATCCTTAATACGGTCACCGACCACAGGATCAGCCAATTGCAACTTGTTGATGCCTTTCAGTTCGCCGCCTTCAATAACATTCTGGCTCTCAAAGGCTAAAGTGCCGTTTTCGAGCGGGAAACCTAACATCTTGATGCAGTATGGCGAAAAATCGCTGAGTTTCAAGTTGCGCAAAGTCAAAGTCAAGTTATGGTCGTTGAGGCTGCGGACATTGCCTTTCCAGAAAGCTTTCAGTTCACCGAGTTTGTTCAGTTTCGCGCTGAGCATCATGGAGTTAAAGCCATCCATATTGAAATCTCGCGATTTGACATAAAGGTCTTCCACTTCATAATGGAAAGGTTCTGGCAAAGTGTTGTCTTCGTAAACAAGGTCAATGTCAGCCAGTTGCAAATCATCGACGATGATACGGTAAGGCGTTTTGTCTTCCAAAGTCGCTTGATCAAGGAAGACCGTATCGGTTGTAATTTGCTCAACCAAAGTGTCGACAAACTCTTCGGTCGATTCCATCGTGAGGTTGTCGAAAATGGTATGGCCATTCTGGTCGATGACATATTGGGTGCGAATGCCGTACAGACTGAGACGATTCAGTTCCAGTTCCTTGTCGAAGGCGCTGAAATGTCTGACATCCACATCGATAGTGTCAATCACACCCAACTGATGACCATATAAATCCTGTGTGGAAATGTCCCACAATCTGACGAAACCATTGAGGTCGAATTCCAAAATATGGTCGGTCAGACCTTCGGCATTCAAGTCAAGCGAAGCTTTGCCCTTGATGGAATCCAATGCCATTTCGTTTTTCAGATAAGGCTCAAAGATTGGAATGTTTAAGTCGCTGATTTTGAGGTTTAACTTGTAGCTTTCAGCATTGTCCGACAGTTTGACTTGCGTGTGCATTTTTCCGCCATCGGGCAGACTTAAATCAAGTCCCATATCGGAATTGAGCGTCGTGAGGTTGATGTAAGGAATGTTCAGGGCAATGTTGCGCAAAGCGATATCACTGCCAAGCTGCACATCGTTGTAGCGGATTGTGCTTTTCGAAAGGTTGATGTCATTGAAAATCAGGCCGAAATTGGAAGAACTTTCTTTTTCTTCCTTTGGCTCGTCGGAAGCGAAGTGATTGATTAAGGAAGTGAAATTGAAGATGGAATCGTTTTGAATCACATTGACATTCAGACCTTCAAGATTCAAGTAATTGACCCAAAGGCGATTGTCAAGCAAGTCGCGCATTTTGATGTCGGTCTTGAAATTATCAAAACTGACGAAAGATGTCTTGGCATCATCTTCATACAAAGTGACGCCACCCAGATTGACGCTTCCCGCCAACAGATTGATGCGCAATCGGTCGATAGTCAACTCACGGCCAATGAGTTCCGTGTCGTGCTTCTCGACATACCATTTGGCAATTGGCGAAACGAACAACAGCACGGCTAAGACCAAGCCTACAACAATTCCAAGAATGGTAAGCAAAATCTTGCGACCGGTATGCTTACGTTTCTTTACGGGTTTTTCCGATTCTACAGTTTCAACAGTTTTTTCACTGTCCTCAATGTTATCACTCATATTTCGACTGATACTGATTTCATTTTTCCACCCAAAGGCGGGTTGAGTTTTCTGACTTTCACCCTCACCTGTTCGACAGAAGGATACTCTTTTAAAACCGCCGTCTTGATGCGATAAGCTACATTTTCAAGCAGTTTCGACGGGATGTTCATCTCCCTTTTCACGGTAAGATACACCTCGGCATAGTTGACCGTTTCGTCGAGATTGTCGCTTTTTTCGGCATTTGCCGTGTCGACCGTCATCTCCAAATCGACCTGAAACCAAGTGCCCACCTTGCGCTCCTCCTCGAAGCAGCCATGATGGGCGTAGAATTCCATTCCTTCTATCGTTATCTTTGACATTGAACTTTGAACTTTGAGCCTTGAACTAATTTAGATATTAAGGTGAAGTTTTGTCTTTGCGGTGAGTTTTATTTGGTAATCTGTGAGATAAATGTTCCAATTCTTTTTTGAAGGCTGATTAAAGCTTCATCGGTTTGGGTGAATAGTTCGTCAGAGATGTATTTTCTGCGGTGAGCAATGATTAATTGAGTCTCTAATTCGTATGCTGAACCTAACGCAATATCTAGAAAATGAGCAAATTCAGCTTCTGATCGTCTCCCTGCACCTTCAGCAATATTTGATGGAATTGACACCGCAGCCCTTTCCATTTGACTTTCAAGTTGATATATCTCTTTTGGTGGAAATTTTTCGCACAAATCATAAATCACATCAGTCATTTCAATACCATCAATCCAAATGTCATAATTCTTAAAATTTCTCATTTTATCTCGTTATTAAATTAAGTATATTTACATCTATTTCAAACTTCAAAAAGGAATGCCTTATCTTCAGCTTGTAAACATCCCAAGTTCAAAGCTCAAAGTTCATGGCTCAGGGTTATCCTAAAACTTTCACTCCCGCATCAATGCGCTTCAAGGCTTCTTCCTTGCCGAGCAATGCGAGGATTTCGTGGATGTGAGGTCCCTTGCCGGCACCTACGAGCATGAGACGCAAACCGTTCATAACCAAACCCATATTGAGTTCGTTGCCCGTAATCCAGTCGTTCAAAGCCTTGTCGATGTTCTCAGCGGTGAAATCTTCGATTCCGTTGATAAATTCGGCAACTTTTTTCATCATTTCGGCTGAATTTTCCTTCCAGCGCTTCTTGACGGTCACTTCGTCGTAAGTGGTTGGAGCCTCAAAGAAGAAGAAACTCTGATCCCACAATTCCTTGACGAAGTTCACTCTATCTTTCACCAAACCAGCTACCTTGATGGCAAAATCAAGGTCAACATCAATGTCCTTTTCGGCTTTCAGCCAAGCCTGATAATCCTTGCCGACCTCCTCTTCTGATTTGCGCATCAGCCATTCGTGGTTAAACCATTTGGTCTTTTCGACATTGAATTTTGCACCGCTCTTGCTGCAACGGTCGAGTGAGAAAGCGTCGATAAGTTCTTCCATCGTGAAGATTTCCTGCTCGGTGCCTGGATTCCAACCCAGCAAAGCCAACATATTGATGAAAGCTTCCGGATAGTAGCCCGACTGCTTGTAGCCCGATGCTGTGTCGCCAGTTTTCGGATCGACCCAATACATTGGGAAAACAGGGAAACCAAGGCGATCTCCATCGCGTTTGCTGAGTTTGCCGTTGCCATCAGGTTTCAGCAATAATGGCAGGTGAGCAAACTGTGGTGCTTCCCAACCAAAAGCCTCGTACAACATAACGTGCAAAGGCATGGAAGGCAGCCATTCTTCACCACGGATGACGTGAGAAATCTTCATCAAATGGTCGTCGACGATGTTGGCCAAATGATAGGTCGGCATTCCGTCAGACTTAAAGAGAACCTTATCGTCAAGAGTGTTGGTCTGCACGTGGACTTCACCACGAATCAAGTCGTGCATGACGATTTCGCGGTTCTCCGGAATCTTGAAACGCACGGTGTAAGGTGTGCCGTTATTTATCAAGGTTTCAACTTCTTCTTTGCTCATTGTCAAACTATTGCGGAGATATTTACGGCTCTCGCAATTGTAGATGAAAGTCTCTTTCTTAGCTTCGGCTTCCTTGCGGTATTTGTCGAGTTCCTCAGCGGTATCGAAAGCAATGTAGGCGCAACCTTTTTCAAGGAGTTCGTCGCTGTATTGCTTGTAAAGGTGCTTGCGGTTGCTCTGTTTGTAAGGGCCATATTCGCCGCCTACGTAGTCGCTTTCGTCGAACTTGATGCCGCACCAATCCAATGATTTCACAATATAATCCTCTGCGCCCGGCACGAAACGTGTCTGGTCGGTGTCCTCGATGCGGAGAATCATCTTGCCGCCGTTCTTCTTGGCAAACAGATAGTTATATAAAGCCGTTCTAACGCCCCCGATGTGCAGAGGTCCGGTCGGACTTGAGGCAAATCTTACTCTTACTTCTTTCATGATTGTATGATGTTTTTTGACTATTTGACTTGTGAATTTTTAGATTTTAGACAATTTGACTTTTTGACTGTAAGACTTCGAGACTGCGGACTTTCGGAACCATTCGCTCCCTGAACTTGTCGAAAGAAAGTTTTAGCAGGCCTGAAATCTCATTTCCAATATGTAAACCAGATTTGCTCAGTGACTTGGCATCAAAATTCTTGTAATGCCATCATTTCTTGAACTGTCTGTCAAGGAAATCCTGAGCTTCCTTCATGCCGCCATCACGGGCTTTCTTCATCAGCAATTCGCTGTAGGTTTGGTCTTGTTTCACACCCTGACCTATATAATAAAGGATGCCCAAACGAAATTGTGCGCCAGGAACATTCTTTTCGGCGGCTTTCTCAAGGTTTTCAACGGCCTTTGCAAGGTTTTTTTCCACGCCTATGCCATAAAAATAGCAGTCGCCCATCTGTGCCAAAGCGTAGGCATTGCCCAATTTGGCGGATTCCGACCACCAGACAACAGCTTGGTCGAGGTCTTTTTCCGTTCCCTTACCGAAATAGTAACAATTGCCCAGATTCAGCATGGCCTGTGCGTCTTTCGCTTCGGTTCCTTTTTTGTACCACGAAAAAGCCGACTTGTCGTCCTGTTTCACGCCTTCACCGATACGATACAGATTGCCAATGGCATTGTAAGAAGACTTTTGCCCTTGATTTGCAGCCTTTTGATACCAATTCAAGGCCAGAGAACGGTCTTTATCAACGCCCCATCCATTTTCGTAACAAGCGCCAAAGAAATACTGATATTCGGCATCGCCATGTTCTGCCTTATAACGAATAGTGTCAATTTCGTCAATGGCCTTTTCTTCCATGCTTTTTCTTGGCCCCATCAACTGGCTCAAATCCAAAGGTTTGCCTTCTTCCATTTTCAGCACAGGCTTGTTTGGATTTGGTGAAGTAGGATTAGGATCCATCGTAAGGCCTGCATTCGGATTGATAGGTTGAGCGACAGGCGGCGTAGGCATCCCAGGAGGAATGACGACCTTTTGTTCGGTTTGCTCAGCTTGCTGCTGTTCGGTCTCGTTTCCCTGCTGACCGCATGCCACCATGGTGGCGGCAATAGCCAAAGTCAAAAAGATTTTCTTCATGATGATTCGATATTCGATTTGTGCTGCAAAAATAGTGTTTTTGTTTTAATCCAATATGAGTTACTTCATTTGATGACCAATTCATCAATGATATTCTGACATTCACCCTCTTTTTCGATGCACAAAAACAAACAGGAAACATCCATGCTGATATTGTGATACACCTACGTCCGCAAACGGCGCACGTCAATTACCGAACACATAAAGTTGAACACGGATTTTTCAAATTATCACGGAAATATTCATCCGTGTAAATCCGAGAAATCCGTGTTCGGTTAATTTGTTGAATTACAACAAAATGAAATTTGTCAAGTTTTACTCTTTCACGATTCTTCCCTGAAGTGTACCCTTTTCAGTGGCGATGTTGTAGAAGTAGATGCCAGCGTTGAGGCTGCTGCCATTAATACTGAAACTGGTGGTCTCGAGGATTATGCACATTTTATGGTTTCAGGCAGCCTAACGGTATGATTTTCACACCATCGGGACGAGTATAAGCCATCTTGCCGCCAGTAACGACCACCAGCAAATCAGGCAAACGCAATGGCACTTGAACTTCTTTTTTGTTATGCTCTTCGATCAGTTTTTTCAATTCAAGCAGATGTTGGGAGCCTTCCTCTATTTCCTGACTTCCCAACTTGAATTCAAGCAAGGCATATCGTCCATCCGACAAATGAAGAACGCCATCGGCTTCCAAACCATATCGGTCGTGATAATACGACATGGTTCCATCACACTCTGCCGTATAAGCCTTAAGGTCGCGGATGCACATCTGTTCGAAGATAAAACCAAAGGTCTTCAGTTGCATCTGCAAGGCCTTTGGAGAAAGCCCCATTACGCCAACCGCAATAGATGGGTCGGAAAAACTGCGTTTTGGCGAACTGCGGATGACCGTCTTGCTTCTAATTGATGGGCACCACGCATCCACATCCTGTATGACAAACAGCCGTTCCAAGGCTTTCACATAATCATCAAAAGTGTCTATCGAAACAGAAATGTTCTCCGAAGATACAATGTCCGAAAGCATAAGCGTTTTTTTTGCTAAAGTGGATATGTTGCGGGCGTATGTTTTCAAGACAAGGCGAGCCAATTTTGTATTGCGTTGCACACCATCAATGCGAGAGATGTCTTCCAGACAAACACTATCACAGTAATCTTTGGCAACCAGCAAGGCTGACTTTTTGCTCTCTGCCTTTAACGCCGCAGGCCATCCGCCACGGCAAGCCAGGAAAATCAGGTCTTCTATGCTCAAATCAGACTGGATGCCGTCGATGTCATAATCTGGCGTATTGAATAATTCGCCGATTGAAATTTTTCCATTTGATTCTTTCGACTCCCACAAGCTCATCGGCAGCATTTGCAATCTTGAAATTCTTCCCGTGCCGGAATGTAGGATTTTTTTCCTATCAACCGAATTCGAACCTGTCAGAATAAATTGGCCAGGCAGCCCCCTTTCGTCCACCATCGTCCTGACGGCATCCCATAAGACAGGAGCGTCTTGCCATTCATCAATCAAACGCGGAGTATTACCCGCCAAAAGCAAAGATGGTTTCGATGCCGCAGTGGCCAAATATTCGTTGCGCATATCAGGATTTTGAAGTTTGATTACACTTCGTGCCACCTGTTCTGCCGTAGTAGTCTTGCCGCACCATTTTGGACCTTCTATCAACACTGCGCCAAAAACATCAAGTTTGTCTTTTAACAAGACATCTGCTGTACGCTCAAAATATTCCATTTTTTACCTTGATTCTTACAAACTGCAAAAATACTAATTTTTAATTAAATACAAAATATAATCGGAATTTTTGAGGCATTTCATTCGGAGTTTTTGAGGCATTTCAAGTCTCCGCAATTTATTTCTCTGCAAAATTACACGTTTCTGCATTTAGGAAGAGAAAACTATATAAAACAAAAAACCCCACCAATCGGGGAGAATGGTGGGGAAAAACAATATAAAGATTATGAAAAAAATCCGTAGTTATTTGTCTTTCTTTCGTTTGACGTTGCAAATATAAGCATTCTTTTTCAGTTGGTGCACTTTTTTTCAACTTTTTTCAAAAAAATGCTCTTTTTTGCCTTTTTTTCAACATAATAAAAGACTACACAACCATTCCTGGACCGAAGTTCAGAATGATTGTGAGGTCTTCTTTGCCTTAGAACAAGTCATTTGCTTGTCAGCGCATTGTATGTTGAATCCGCCAGCAATCACTGCTTGGCAGCCATGACCAATTGTCCTTTGTAATACAAATCGCCGTCGACATAGTATGCTCTATGCATGACGTGCATGGTACCTGTAACTGGGCAAACAGTTACGTTTGGGGTTTCTGCTTTGTAATGCGTTCTTCTCTTTGCGCCTCTGGTATGAGACTGTCTACGTTTAGGATGTGCCATTTTACTTTTATTTTAAAATGTTAATTACCAGTTGTTTATTATATTCAATCAAGTTTTATGTTCTTTAAAGCCGCCCAACGGGGATCCGTTTCGTTTTCCTCTTCTGCCACTGGCTCTTCCTCGTGGGACAACATCTGCAACACCTCTGGATTACATTCTCCTTCGGGATGAACCCTATGGATCGGTATCGAAAGAATGATGTATTCGTATATCAAAGAACTGATGTCGAAATCGTGCTGGTCGGCCGGAACGACAACCACATCGTCCGACTCTTCGGCAACTTCCGAACCGAACTTGACATAGTAGACTTCGTTGTTTTCAATCGGTATGTCAAATTCGTCGGCGCAACGGTCGCAAGCAACCCTTACCTTGCCTTGCAATGCGAAGTTGAGCGTCATCATCAGCTCGGTCTTCTCAATGTCGAGGTCGATGGAGACCGTACCCTGATGAATTTCAGAGTAATCCATCCCTTCAAAGAAGTCATCCTTTACATCAAAATGATAGGAATGATTTCCCAACGCAAGACCGTTTACCGGTATCTGATATTCGTTTCCCTTCTCCATTTTGCCTAAAATCGGGCTGCAAAAGTAATTAATTATTTGATATAGACCAATTTTTCTTGTAAACTTATTTTCTTCAATTATTTATTTTGCTGATTCAGTGCTTTTTAATTCACTGATAGCGCGTTGAAGAATATCGTCCATTTCCTCATAAATCGGGTAAAAACCCTCATCATCGAAGATATTTCGGGCGATGTAGGCTTTCAGCAATATGTTGGTCTCTTTTCTTGCCACTTGTTTTTCCTTGTCAGTTCCTTTCAGTCCTTTTTCTTCGGCGCGTTTCATCATTTCGGCAAACATGGCATCGCTTACCTTAAACGATTTGGCGAACTGCTCCACATTCTGATAGCGGTTCAGTTCCTGACGGTGCATGTCGGTATAGTCGAAAGCGTATTGGAACAGGATTCCGGTGTTCACGATGCGGTTGAAGAAATATTCGGTGCTGTCGTCAACCAGCGGAACGTAAATGTCGGGCATGATGCCGCCGCCGCCGTAAACCACTTTGCCTTTTGGCGTGACAAATTTCAGTGAATCAGCGAAATGGATGCTATCGGCACTGAAAAGTTCGCCGTTTTCGTAACGTTCAAACGATTCGAACATGTATTTTTCATGGTCGCCATCGAAAGGTTTTTGGATGGAACGGCCTGTCGGCGTGTAGTAACGCGCCACAGTGAGGCGTATGGCTGAGTTTTCGGTCAGCATCATCTGTTCCTGAACCAATCCTTTGCCGTAAGAGCGTCGTCCGATGATGGTTCCGCAATCGTTGTCCTGCAAAGCGCCGGCAACGATTTCGCTCGCACTGGCCGATTCGCCATCGATGAGGACGGTAACAGGCATATCTTCCAACATGCCACGGTGACGGGCCGTCATGTAATAGCGTGGGCGGTTGCGGCCTTCGGTGTAGACAATCAGGCTGCCTTTGGGCAGAAATTCGTCGGCAATGTCGACGGCAGCCGAAAGATAACCGCCCGAGTTGCCGCGCAGGTCAAACACCAGTTTCTTCATGCCTGCAGCTTGCAGTTTCTTCACGGCCTTCACAAATTCATTGTAGGTCGTTGCCGAAAATTTGCCTAATTTCAGATAACCGATTTCATCGTCGAGCATATAAGCGACTTCGACGCTGTAGGTCGGAATGACATCGCGTTTTATGGTGAAATCCAGCAAGCCATCAATGCCACGGCGAAGGACTTTTACGTTGACTTTCGTGTTTTTCGGTCCTTTCAAAAGGCGCATCACATCGTCGTTTTTCATCTTTACGCCGGCAACCAGCGAATCATCGACCTTAATGATGCGGTCGCCCGCCATGATGCCGACTTTTTCCGAAGGGCCGCCTTTAATCGTATTGATGATAGTCACGGTATCTTTTTCCAAGCGGAAGGAAACGCCAATGCCCTCGAAACTACCCAAAAGCGGGTCGTTCAAAGCATTGAATTCCTCTTCTGAAATGAACTGGCTGTGTGGGTCGAGTTCATCCATCATGGCGACTATGGCACTTTCCTCGATTTCCTTGATGTCGACGGAATCGACATACTCCTCATTAATATATGACATCACAGCATCGAAAGTGCTGTTGCCCGATTGGGCAATCGACAAGGCTTTTTTCACATTGCCCATGTTGATGTATAGCCCAATGAGGACTCCAACCGCCACCGCAAGCAGGAAAAAAACCGGACTTGGTTTTCTGTTGTCTTCCATCAGATTGTTGCGCTAACAAGTTCCAAATTCTTGTCAACCTTCTTAAAGAGGCCTTGAAGGACTGTCCCCGGACCGACTTCGACCACCGACCTTACGCCGGCAGAAATCATGTTCGACATGGTTTGAGTCCAAAGTACAGGCGAGGTGAGTTGTGAAACAAGGTTTCTCTTGATGATTTCTGGGTCGTTGACAGATTGCCCCGTAACATTCTGATAGATAGGACAGATGCCATCGTTGAATTTAGTCGCATTAATGGCTTCAGCCAATTCGACACGGGCAGGTTCCATCAGCGGGCTGTGGAAAGCGCCGCCCACTTTGAGCGGCAACACACGGCGCGCACCAGCTTCAACCATTTTCTTTGAGGCTTCCTCAACGCCTTCAATCGAGCCCGAAATGACTACTTGTCCAGGGCTGTTGTAATTGGCAGCCACCACGATTTTGTCTTTTACGGAAGCACAAACCTCCTCAACAACTTTATCTTCGGCACCAATGACGGCGGCCATTGTGCCAAGCTGCAATTCGCAAGCCTTCTGCATGGCGGCAGCGCGTTTGGCGACAAGGCGCAGACCATCTTCAAAACTCAAGACTTTGTTGGCGACCAAAGCCGAAAATTCGCCTAAGGAATGACCAGCAACCAAATTTGGCTGAAAATCTTCCAATAAGGCTGCCAAAACGACAGAATGAAGGAAAACGGCAGGTTGCGTCACTTTTGTCTGGCGCAAGTCTTCATCAGTGCCGTCAAACATGATGTCGGTAATCTTGAATTTCAAAATGTTGTTGGCTTTGTGGAACATGTCCTTGGCCTTCGACGACTTGTCGAACAAATCCTTGCCCATGCCAACGAATTGGGCTCCCTGACCAGGAAAAACGTATGCCTTAAACATTAGTCTCTACTCCCGAAAATACGTAATAAATATAAGAATAAGTTGATGAAATCAAGGTAAAGCGAAAGTGCGCCCCAAATGGCGATTTTCGTAACGGTGTCGTTTTCGCTTAAACCGGTCGTGCCAATCTGTTTCAGTTTCTGAACATCGAAAGCAGTTAATCCGGTGAAAATCAGCACGCCAATGAAACTGATGACGTAATCGAACATGGCGCTTTTGGTGAACAAGTTGACCAAAGTGGCGATGATAAGTCCGATTAATCCCATGAACATGATTTTGCCGAATTTGGTCAAATCGGTCTTGGTGGTGAAACCCGCCACGGCCATCACGCCGAACATGCCGGCGGTAATGAGGAAAGTCTTGGCGATGACAGCCGAAGAATAGGCGAGGAAGATGAAACTCAGGCTCATGCCCATCAGTACGGAATACAACACAAAAATGGCTGTCATGGTTCCTTTTGACATCCTGTCGATTCGGGCTGACATGACAAAGACCAGAATCAGCGGAGCCAAGGTGACGACCCAGCCCAAAAGTGACATACGGCCTGTCTGACTGTTAATCAGCATATAGAAAAATGCTGGTGAAGAAGCACTTAAAAAGGCTGTCAAGGCGGTGATTCCCAATGCAATGCACATCCAAAGGAAAACCTTCGACATGAAAGTCCTTGACACATCAGCGGATTCCATCTCGTTGATGCTCAGATAATCTTTTTCGTTTTGGTTCATATTCGTTTTTAATTTAAAGTTTAACAATCAAAATCAGTGTAGGTTCGTTCCAATCAGCCGGAAAAACTCTTCTCTTGTTGTTTCGCGCTCAAATGCTCCGATGAAATCGCTGGTTGTCGTGACAGAGTTTTGTTTCTGAACGCCACGCATCGACATGCACAAATGTCGTGCCTCAATGACGACTGCCACGCCCAAAGGATGCAAAGCCTCGTTGATGGCATTCTTGATTTGTGTGGTCAGGCGTTCCTGCACCTGAAGGCGGCGCGAATAAACCTCAACCACGCGGGCAATCTTGCTCAGTCCCGTGATGTAGCCGTTCGGAATGTAGCCGACATGAGCTTTGCCGATGAACGGAATCATGTGATGCTCGCACAAGGAGTAAATCTCGATATCCTTGACAATCACCATTTGGCGGTAGTCTTCCTTGAAACGTGCCGAAAGCAGGATTTCCATCGGATCCTGATTGTAGCCTTGCGTCAGGAACTGCATCGACTTAGCGACACGCAACGGGGTTTTTAGAAGACCTTCACGATTCGGGTCTTCGCCTAATAATTCCAAAATGGCCTGATAATGATCCTGAAGTTTTGCCAAACGTTCAGGGTCATACTTTTCAATAGATTCATAGCCGAATTTCTCGTTCAGCTCGTTTTCTTCTATCATATTAAGTAACTGTTCAAATTAAACTTCTATTTGGATTTCGAGGCTGCGAGACTGCGAGATTTCGAGATGTCTCGTATTCTCGCGACCTCGATGCCTCGTTTTCAATATGTAAGCTGAATTTGCTCACCTAAAAAATAATTAACCGATTTTCTGTTGTTTAGGCATGGCCACGGTGTTCTGCTGGTTCATGATGCATTGGCCGGTAAACTGTGCGCCGACTTCAATCAGCAGTTGCTTCGTGGTCAGTTCCACTTCAACTTTTGAGGTTGATTTCAAGGCGGTCAGTTCTTCCGTCTTGATTTTCCCCTTGACGGTGCCTGAAATTTCTGCCTGTTTGCAAATTAATTCACCTTCAATTATGCCCGTTTGGCCGATGAAGACTTTGCCGTTTGCCTTGAGGTTGCCTATCAGCTGGCCATCGAACCGAATGTCACCGCTCGAATCGATGTCACCTTTAATGACGGTGCCGTTACCTATCAGATTACGCGTCTGTGCTTCCATAATATTCATGATTTATTAATTGTTGTCATCCAAGAATGTCTTGTACTCATCGATATCTTTCGATTGATAGAAGACGGGATAGTTCTTTATAGAAATAGGAGTGATTGAATAATCCTTCGTGTCGATGCCGCCGAAAACATAATCGGTCAGAAACATCGAAGTGATGTAATCTTTGGCTTTCTGTTCGCTTTCAAAATTACCGATTGTAATCACAGTACGCTGATCATCGAGGATGACGTTCTTCACATAGAAGGTTTCGGTGCGGTGATCCCGTTTGTTGAAGTCGCTGATACGCACCTTGAGTGGTTCCACGCGCACCAGCTTGGAGTCGCAGACAATCATCACTAAATGTTCAATCTGAGGTTCATAGGTATATGGTGCTGCCTTTTTCACTTCTGGCTGTTCGGCTTCCTTATCAGTAATTTTACCGAGGTCGATGCCTAAATCATATTCTTCGTTGACATGGGACAGGACTTGGGTGGCATAAGCCGTGATGCCGCTCGAAGGATATTTCCGAATCAGGTCGTACAAGGCGTAGGCCATTGTGTCGATGCTTTCGAGGCGGCCTCTTGAAACGGCATTGAGGAAGGCAAAACGAGGCATCAATGCAGTGTCCGCTTCGTACATTTCCATGGCGCGTTCCGTGTTCATCTTGACGCGATAGAACTGTCCTTGCTGGAAAGCTTCGTATGTTTTAGCATAAAAATCCGACGATTCCTTCTCCTCAGCTTCAAGTTTCTTGAAATAGTCGGGGTCGAGGATAACTTGGGCATAACTCGAGGTCGGGTATTTGTCTAAAATCCTATTTTTATAGTAGGTAGCCTTTTCCTCGTCTTTCAAGTCTTCGTTGTTGATTTTGTAGAGGGCGTACCATGAAGGAAGCTCCTTGTCATTGCCAGGATAACGCGAGTCAAGCGATTCGTAAGATTCAACGGAACGTGGATAATCGGAAAGTTTGTCCATATAAATGAATCCGAGATTATACAAGGCATCCTTGATTTGTATATTAGCGGCTTCCTTTTGCTCGTCGGTGAAAGGAAGGTCGGTCAAATAATAGCCTCTATCGTGATTGGTAAAGGAATCAGAAATCGAATCGTTTTCTTTGCCTTCTTTTTCTTCCTCGTCGTTTTCATCACCCCAGCCGCCATCAAACGCCGATTGGATGCTTCTCTTGTCGGAGATAAACCAGTTGTCTTCAAGCTTTCGCAGGCCCCATTTCTTGGAAAATTCGGTATAACCTCGGCTTAAGGTTGTCTGATTATAGAAATACCATGCTCCGGATGATGCGTTCGGTTCATTTTTCACCGTGGAAGATCCGTAGCCCGCCCCCATCATCAATAGCTGTTCTTCGTATTTCCGTTGTTCTTCTTCTTCACGTTCCTGCTGTATGACTTGAGCGATAATTTTGTCAATCAAAGCATTACGGGAAACCGAATCCATATCAGCGACGCGCAGCAGACTATCCTGCGTGCGCACGACATTCATGTTCAGCACCAATTCGTTCAAGGTTTGTGAAAGGTTCATAATGCTGTCGTAACCTTCAAAATTTTTGTCCATACCCATGACGGCGGTATCGTAATAAGCCTGTGAAAGTTCGTAAGAATCGCGTTCGAAATACATCGAGGCGACTTTCAGGGCGGAAGTGCTGCGCTGAATGGTATTGTCTTTGAAGGCAGCGACTGATTTTCTCAAATACCTGATGGCTTTGTCTTCATCGCCTTCGCGGAGTGCGAGTTCGGCCATGGCGAAATAGATGCGGTCGCAATAATCCTCATTGTTCGGGTCGTTGAGCATTTTTGTCAGCATCTTGTAGAGTTCCTTGGCATTATCTGCCGAACCCATCTTGGCCATGTTCATTCTGGCTTCGAAAGCCATTTCGTATTCAGGGTTACGCTTGACGACATGCTTGAATTGCTCAATGGCACGCTCGCTATCATTCTGTGTCATGTAAATCTGACCTAAAATGAACATTGCCCTAGTGCGCAAATTACGATCGTTGTTTAGCAAGATGCCGGTTTTCAAATACTTGACAGCACTGCCATAATCCTTGATGGCGATAAAGTAGTCAGCAATGGTGAGGTCGAGGTTGCGTGAAAGTTCTTTCGGCAGTTTTTCGACGCCCGAAATCTTAGTCTGCAACTGCTCAATCATGGCGACGGCCTTTGGATACTGTTCGGTCTGTATGTAGGTCTTAATCAGCCACATGTTGGCAACGTAGGCAATGTCGTTGTTTTTATATTCGGTGGCGACGAAATCGAAAGTGCGGCGGGCTGGAATGTAGTCCTGCTTGTAGAAATGCGCTTTGGCCATGACCAGATAAGCATCGTCAATCCATTTGACGCGCTCTCGGTTGTTGAATTTCATGGAATGTTTCTGAACGCAGATGGAGGTCTTTTCCAAGGCGCGGTCCATTTGCGAGTTGAGGCTCATGCCGTTGGACTTGGTGCCGTAGTTATAGACGGGCAAAACTTTCGAGAAATCGTCTTTTACGATGGTTTTCAGTTGCTTGTCGCCGTCTTTCAGGCTTTTTTCTCCATTCCAGTAAACGTTGTAATGGCTGTTGATGTTATGATGGATTCTGCGTGTCAAGGTGTTTTTTTTGGTGGAACAACCGCCAAAAAGCAGCAAGCCTGACAAGCAACCTATAATGATGAATAATCTATTGTTTCTAAGCACTTTGTTGTCGTTTTTAAACAATAACTACAAATCGCTGGTTTTATTTCAGCGTATAAGACAAAAATCACTTCTGCTGTCCGAACCACTTGAAAGCCTCTATCATGAGCAGCGAGTCGGTCTGTTCGGGCAAAGCGGCTTTCAATTCCACTGCCAGACTGTCGTCTGCCGTTTTGAACGAATTGAGCAGGATGCTTTCGAATTCGGTCTGACGGCGGTTGTCAATACGGGATTTCTGTTCGCGCAAAGTCTCCATGGCCTGATTCTGAAGGCCTTCGATGTCGAAGAATGGCAGAAGCGCCTGATAGTAAGCTAGACTGTCTTCATACCAATTTGCAGAAATCGGTTCGTTGAGAGATGTCAGTTTGTATTTTTCGCAAAGGGTTTCGAAATTGCCTTCTATCTTTTCAACTTCGTGAGCAAAATCCATTTTTCTGCGCTCAGTTTTTTCCTCTTCGGCCTTGGCCTTGATTTTCGGCACATAAATGACAGCAACGGCACCCACTATGCAGAGTATCAGCGTAATGACGAAAATCTTCACTACGGAATGGCCTTTCGTGATGGCAGATTTCACTTCCGAAATGCTGTCGTAGCGCTGCTCTTTCGAAAACTGCGTGCAATGTGTTGCAATGTTGCTGAATTGCCGCGAGATGTTGCGTTCGTTGATAAATTCCATGATTTTACCCATGGAATAGACGTCGGAACGGGCATCGCAGTCTTCGCCCTTGATCAGCTCGGGAGCAATGAACTCCATTTCCTTGATAAGCAGCTCCTTATTGGTCTTGTATTCGGTTTCGGGCAAACCTATGTCTATGATTTTCGCCTTGCAATCACCTTCGGTGACGATGATGTTTTCGGGCTTCAGGTCGCAATGCACAACTTGGTTGCGGTGCATGTAATACAGGCCGTCGCACACTTCAGCCAAGATATTCTTGACTTGTTTTTCCGAAAGCGTGCCTACACGGACGTGCTCGGCCAGCGATTTACCTTCAATGTATTCGAAAACGATACATTCGCCCAAGCCTTGAATCGTTGTCAGGTCAAGGGCCTTACGGATGTATTTATGGTCGAGTTGCGTTGTGATTTCGTACTCTTTGCGCAAGTTGGCCTTGCATTTCGGATCATTCATCAGTTCGGCTTTCAAGGCTTTGATTATGACCTTTTTAGCACCGCTTCTTGCGGTGAACACCCTGCTGGCTCCAAAACGCGAAGCGGTCAGTAACCGGATATCTTGATAATCCTTTGAATTAATGACTGTATCTATTTGATTCTGTTGCGGTTGGCCATTCTCTACAGGCTCAAAATTTGAAAACATTGTCTCGGACATCATAATGGAATTTGGGGCAAAGATAGCGTTTTTTTTATAATAGGTGGATTTTATGAATAATTTGTTGCCAATGCAAAGTCAGAAATACACATTTTGCAGAACATAATCATCAGATATTCGTAATGACGCTCCTTTCGACGAAAGGTTCCCTTTTCCACAAAAATTGCCACCGGTACATTTATCCGCCATTCATACTGCGAGATTTCGAATAATCATATTATCAACTGCTCGGCCTTAACTTTCGGCACATAATGTACGCCATTTTCATCGCGGTAATAGGCGCGGCTTTCGCTTTCGTCGATGCTCACTAACTTGATTTTTTCGGCACCTTTTCCGATGGCGACAATGGCCAAAGGCTCGAAAGGAAGGTTGAAAGCCTCGGTGATTTTTGCCTTATTGAAAGCGCAGATAATGATGCCATTCAGACCCATTTCGGTGGCTTTCAGCAACATGCTCTGCATGGAAATGCCAAGGTCGATGTCAATGATTTTCGTTTCGGGTACCGAAGTGCAGACAATGATAAATGCCTCAGGTTCAGTGCCTTGATAAGGCAAGTGCAGTTCGGGCAACATGCCGCCCAACTTGATGTTTTCCAGCACTTTTTCGGCCCCAGTGTCTTTCGTGACCAATTTGAAGCGCAGCACCTGCTGGTTTTTGCCTGTCGGTATTTTCGTGTTGACCGCCACAATGCGTTCCAGCATTTCGCGCTTCACGACATAGTCTTTCTGATAGCCGCGGTAACTGCGGTTTTTCTCCAATAAGGAGTCTAAACTATTGTGTTTCACTACGGTTTTCTTGGCGCCAGCACCGAAAACCTCATCATATCTTTTTTCTAAATATCCGTCTGCCATTGTTGTTTAATTGTTTGTTGTTTAACTGTTTATTTGTTTTTGTTGCTCGTTGAGTGTTTTTAACCGCTCGTTGAGCTTGTCGAAACGAGTTTACATTACATATCTTCCAAAGAGTATCCTTTTAAAGTGACATCATATTTTGACAATTCATGATGCAGCGTTTCTGTTTTCCGTTGCAAATCGTTCATATTTATCCGCTGTGGATTGCGTTTTACTTCGGCAACTATGGCCGTTTTCTCGATGTCATTCAAGGCAATCATGTCGATTTCGTTCATGCCTTTGCTATCCCAATAATTTCCCACAAAGGTCACCCGCTCGTTTTGTGCGGTTTTTTCGCGGAAATATTTTTCCAACAATAATTCGCTGTATTGTTCGTATTGATTTTCAACGATTTCCTTTAACAAATCGAAGCGGTTCATTTCTATCAGCATTTGATTCGGATAAATGAAACGGAACCAGAAACGAAGGTAGTTGTCGTTGATTGACCAATGTGCCTTTCGGCTGTTTGGTGCTGCAAACATGGGCTTATTGCGGCGAATCAGCATGTAATCTTTCTCCAGATTTGAAAGATAAGCTCCCGTGTTTTTTCCAATGACGGAGTCGATTTCGTTTTGCGTGGTTTTGCCGCAGGCAATAAGGTGCATGATGGAAAAATATACGCCATATTCTTTGCCAAATTCCGAGACAAGCATTTCCTTGCCTTCGTTTAGGAATGGCGAATTTGCCGATATAACCCTGTCTATCATCTTTTTGCGTGTCGTCGCCTTGGCTTCCATCAGCAGCTCGACATATTTCGGAACACCGCCAGTAAGCATGTAAAAACAAAGCAAGTCTTCGGCAGAATAAGTTGGATTATAATCTCCCAAAATATGTTTCAACACGTTGATTTCAAATGGTTTAATGACCATTTTTGCAGTAAGGCGTCCAAAAAGCGGTTCTTTTTCGTTTTCGAAGATTTTCATCATCATGGAATAGATGGAGCCGCACGCTATGAAATTGATTTTCGCCTGTTGCTTGTGTCGGTCCCAAATGTTCTGTATCTCGCTGAAAATCGCAGGATTAATGTTCTGAAATTCCTGAAATTCGTCGATGATGAGCGTGAAATGCTCTTTTTCGGAAAACAGCATAAGCTGCTCAAACAAGTCGCTGAAACGTGTGATGGAACCGAAAATGTGAAAACCTAACTTTTGTTCCGCTTCCTGCTGGAAACGCTCACAAAGCAAGGCTTCGCTTTGCCGTGAGACAAAAAGATAAAGGCATTGTTTTTCCTCCATTGATTTCAACAGCAAATAAGTCTTGCCAACGCGCCGTCTGCCAACGACAACCGTAAAACAAGCATTTTCAGTGGATTGTACCTCAATCTGCTTGAGCGATTCCAGCTCTGCTTGTCTGTCGTAGAATTTCATTCCGAATTATTTTAATGGCCATTATTTTAATGGCGGTTAAATTAATTGCAAAAATAGACATTTTTTATTTCTTACAAGAACTTTTCAATTATTTTTGCTTTTTCAATACAATCATCCATGTCGGGTCTTGAAAGTTTAGGTTTGTTGGGCTTGTTTTTGGGCACTTTTCTGGCTGCCACAGTTGTGCCTTTCAGTTCCGATGCCTTGTATGTCGCCATTTTGCTGGCCACCAAACAGCCTGTCAGTTGCCTGATTGTCGGGACTTTGGGAAACTGGCTGGGCGGCATCACCACTTATTGGATTGGGCGCATTGGCCGTTGGGAATGGGTGGAGAAATGGTTCAAGGTGAAGCGCGAGACTTTGGAAAAACACAAGGCCAAAGTCGACAAGTATGGCGTGTGGCTGGCGCTCATCAGCTGGGTGCCTGTCGTTGGTGATGTCTTTGTAATTGCTTTGGGCTTCTACAAGGCGCGGCCTGGCTGGACGATGCTGCTCATGCTGATTGGAAAATTCCTGAGGTTTTGGATTTGGAGTCTGATAATTGGAGCCATTTGAGTTTTTTTGCATTTTCCACCCATATTTTGATGTGGTACAGCAACTATTATTCGGTAATCCTGCAAAGCTTTTGGAGACATCCAAACATATTTTCAAAAAAATTAGGCAATTTTGCTTTTAATTCGACAAGATTTTATATTTTTGCAGCCGCAAATGCCACTTT
>JAZQPN010000144.1:0-13402 GCA_045628585.1 Bacteroidales bacterium
ACAGGAAACGCTTTATTGACAGAACTTTACCGAAATCATATAGGCGATTATCCGAAGTTTTTCAAAATGGATGCCTTGTGCAAATTGGGTTTTGTGGCTTCCGAGTTTTTGCTCGGCAAGGAAGAAAACCGTTTTGTGCCGCGCGAAGACCGCGCCATCGTCTTTTTCAACAGAAGCGGTTCGCTCAATGCCGACACGCATTTTCAGGCTACCATTCAGGACAAGGAGAACTATTTTCCAAGCCCTGCCGTTTTCGTCTATACTTTGCCCAACATCGTGACGGGCGAAATCGCTATCCGCAACAAGTATTACGGCGAAACTTCGTTCATCGTAATGGAGCAAAACGACCCGCAAGTGATGGCACGGCAATTGCAAAACGCATTTCTCGATGCCAACACGAAATCATTATTAGGCGGCTGGATCAACTGCGACAACGACAACCGGTTTGATGCCTGCCTATTCATTATCAATGAAAACCAATTCGCCAATGCTGACGAATTAACTGAAAATATAATGCAAATAATTAACAATCAATAAATTATAATACAATGGAAGAATTAATCTACAAACTGAAACAGGAAATCATCGAAGTGCTGAACCTTGAAGACATGAAACCAGAAGACATTGATGAAAACGCATCATTGTTTGGCGACGGCCTCGGCCTTGACTCAATCGATGCCCTCGAACTCATCGTTTTGATGGAAAAGAACTACGGCATCAAGTTGCAGGATCCTTCACAGGGCAAGGAAATCTTCAAGTCGGTTGCAGTGATGGCTGACTACATTCAGAAGAACAGAACGAAATAAAGACACGATCAGCATAATGGCAGAACCGATTTTGATAACCGGAATGGGCGTCATCTCGGCCATTGGCAACAACAAGGCGGAGACATTGGACGCATTGCTGGGCCAACGCTCGGGCGTGGGGCCGCTTGTCTATCTGAAAACCGAACACAAGGAGTTTCCCGTTGGCGAAGTGAAACTCAGCAACGAAGCGATGATGGCGAAATTAGGCATTGCGCCCGAAACGCCTGTCACGCGCACCTCGTTGATGGGAATGTTGGCCTTGGGCGAGGCTTTAGACGAAGCACAACTCAGCCAGGAGCAATTGCCAAACGTAGGCTTCATTTCGGGGACAACGGTCGGCGGCATGGACAAAAGCGAACAGTATTATCTTGATTTTCTGCATGGTGTGGAACACCTTGAATTTATCAAGATGCACGATTGCGGCAGTTGCTCGGAAATGACGGCGGCACATTTCGGCAAGTTTGCCTTTATGACAACCTTGTCGACGGCTTGTTCTTCGGCGGCAAATGCCATTATTTTAGGTGCCAATATGATACGCTGCGGCGAAGCCGATATCGTGGTGGTTGGCGGCAGCGAATGTATCACGAAATTTCACCTGAACGGATTCAATTCCCTAATGATTCTCGACAGAGAGCCTTGCCGTCCTTTCGATGCCACGCGCAACGGACTGAATCTGGGCGAAGGCGCTGCCTATCTTGTCTTGGAAACGCCCGAAAGCGCCAAGCGCCGTGGCGTAAAGGCAAAAGCATTGTTGTCGGGTTATGGAAACGCTTGCGATGCCTTCCACCAAACGGCCTCGTCGCCTGATGGCGAAGGTGCTTACCGTGCAATGAAAGAAGCCTTGGAAATGAGCGGTTTGCAAGTTTCCGACATCAATTATATCAATGCTCACGGCACAGGAACGCCAAACAACGATGCCAGCGAAAGTCAGGCCATGAAACGGCTTTTCGGCGAAAACATACCGCCCGTTTCGTCAACGAAACCATTTACGGGACACACGACGAGTGCCTCAGGTTCAATCGAGGCGGTGATGTGCGTTCTGGCCATGCAAAACAGTTTTCTGCCCGTCAATTTGAACTGGTCTCAGCCTTTTGAGGGCGGCATAATTCCCGTTCACGGGCAGCAGACAAACATTGAATTGAAGCACGTGCTTTGCAACGCCTTTGGTTTTGGCGGCAACGATTCATCACTTTTGCTTTCAAAAACGGAATGACGATGAAGGACAAAGTTTACATCTTATCGGCAAAACAGATTTCCATTCAGAATCCGCTAAGCGAAGAATGGATGCAGCAACCCATCTGCTATTCAGAGCCATACGTCCGCAGTCTTGATCCAAGTTTCAAGGAATACGTTTCGCCGATTGAGGCACGGCGCATGGGAAAAATCCTGAAACGCGCCATTGCCACATCGAAGGAAGCAATCAAGGCTTCGGGCTTGGAAACAGTGGATGCCATCATTACGGGAACCGGTTTCGGCTGTATCGAAAACACCGAGTTTTTCCTTGATGCGCTTTGCAACGAGGGCGAGCAGTTGCTGAAACCGACGTATTTCATGCAATCGACGCACAATACTATCAGTTCACTGGTGGCCATTCAGACGAAAAACCACGGCTACAATGTGACTTACGCCCACAAAAGCATTTCCTTCGACAGTGCCTTGCAAGATGCCTGGATGCAGTTCCGCTTGGGAAAAATCCATTCGGCTTTGGTTGGCGGGCACGATGAAATGACACCTGCTTTTTTCGATATTCTGAAAAAAGGCAAGATATTCGGTCAGGGCAGATCCATTTGTGGCGAAGCCGCCGTTTCGATGGTTTTGAGCGATGAATCCGAAATTGCCTGGTGCGCCATTTCGGGCTTCAAGATGCTTTACGAGCCTTCAATGGAAACACTAAAAACAGCTTTGGAAAAAATGCTTTCCGATGCTGGCAAGCAACTTTCTGATATTGATGCCTTTGTGACGGGAATCAGTGGAAATCCGGAAAGCGATGCGCTCTATCTTGCCGAAGCCGATGCTTTGTTTGGCGGCAAGCCTTTGTTGAAGTACAAACATCTGTTTGGCGAAAGTTTCACGGCTTCGGGCTTGGGCCTTTATGTTGCGGCTTGCTGCTTGAAACAGGGTGAAATTCCACAGCATTTATTTGTAAATCAAAATATTGCAAAGATTAAAAAGCCGCAATGCCTGTTGCTTTTCAACCGTTCGGATGGCAAAAACTATTCATTGACTTTATTGGAAAAAACATGTGGAGATTGTTAGGATTGGTTTCGTTGCAGACCATCTTCCTTTCGGGAGGACAGGTGTTGCTTAAGTTGGCCTTGGCCAAATTGGGCAAATTTGAATGGTCGTGGGCTTATTTCAAGACCGTCCTCACCGATTGGTGGCTCTTGGCTTGCGGAATCAGTTTTGGCATTGCCACGGTGCTTTGGCTTTATATTTTGAAAAAGTTTCCTTTCAGCCAGGCTTATCCGATGACGGCTTTGGGCTACGTTTTTGGCATGATTGCTGCATTGCTTGTGTTTGGCGAGCAGATTCCTTTGGCCCGATGGTTTGGAGTTGTGCTTGTGGTTTTAGGTTGTATGCTGATAATGAGATAAATAAAAATCAATTGAGATGAAAAGAAATATCGTTTTCCTATTGCTGATGTTGCTGGCATGCCCTTTGTTTTCGCAGGAAAAACTGAAAAACGAGGCTGAACAGGATGTGATAAACAGATTGACGAAAGCCACGGCAGCCATAAAAACCCTGCAATGCGATTTCGAGCAGACCAAGAAAATGGCCATGCTTGAAGAACCGGCACGCGCCGAAGGAACCATGCACTACAAGTCGACTGATGCCTTGCGCTGGGCTTACACTTCGCCTTACACTTTCGCTTTTGTCGTGAATGGCGACAAAGTGATGACGCAGTCGGAAAACAAGACGGAGGTTGTCGATGTCAACAAAAGCCGCATTTACAAAGGCATTGCCAACATCATTTTAGGTAGTGTTTCGGGTAAGAAACTATTTGACCGCACGGTCTTTAATGTGGAGATTTTTTCGGATGGCGATTTCTGGAAAGCAGAACTCACGCCATTGAAAAAAGACATGAAACGTATGTTCAGCCGCCTGACTTTCTGTTTCGACAAAAAATCGGAAATCATCAACCGTGTGGAATTTACCGAAGCAAGTGGCGATGTCACGGTCATTCAATTCAAGGATATGGTTCTGAATCGCGATATTGATGATAAACTTTTCAAAATCAATTGATTGCCATGAAACTATTGGATGAGTTTTTTTTCGTGAAGGAAATCCGTGATGAAGAAAATGGTTTTGTGGCTTTGCTGCAAGTCAACCCAGAGCATTTCATTTACAAAGCACATTTTCCAGGCAATCCGATTACGCCAGGCGTGTGCATTGTGCAGACCGCCGGCGAATTGCTGCAACGCAAACTGAACAGGAACCTGTTTCTGAAAACCGTGAAGAACGTGAAATTCCTTTCGACCATCGTTCCGAGCGAAGGAAAACTTATAAAATATTCGTTTTCAAATATTTCCAATGATGAAAACGGCTGCAAGGCGCAGCTTTCAGTTTCCGACGAAACCCAAACATTTGCAAAAATTTCTGTAGTTTACAGCTATGAACCTGTCTGAAGCCGACATCCGTCAAATCATGGTGCAGGAAAAAATCTGCGTTGTCGTTCCGACTTACAATAACGGCGGAACCATACGGCAGGTGTTGGAGCGCATCATGCCATTTTGCGACAGCATCATTGTCGTGAATGACGGATGTACCGATGGAACGCATGATATTTTGGTTTCCTTATCTGACAGGATTTCGATTATCGAATATGGTGCAAACCGAGGCAAAGGCTATGCCTTGCGTCGTGGCTTTGAAGAAGCTGAGCGTCAGGGCTTTGAATATGCCATTACAATTGATTCTGATGGGCAGCATTATCCCGAGGATTTGCCTCTTTTCATTGCCGCTTTTCAACAAAACAAAGGTGCCTTGATTGTCGGAAGCCGCAATTTAAAGATGGAAAACATGCCTGGAAAAAACACTTTCGCCAACCGTTTTTCAAACTTTTGGTTTCACATTCAGACTGGAATTGATTTGCCTGATACTCAGACAGGTTACCGTTTGTATCCCTTGAAAAAACTACCCAATCTGAAACTCCTGACCTCGCGTTACGAAGCGGAATTGGAACTTCTGGTAGGTTCGGCTTGGCGTGGCACGGATTTAGTCCCGATAAAAATCAATGTCTTTTATCCGAAAGCGGAAGAGCGGGTGACGCATTTCCGTCCGTTTTGGGATTTTTTCCGCATCAGTCTGTTGAATACGGTTCTGTGCATTTTGGCTTTGTTTTACGGTTGGCCGTCGCGATTAATAAGGAAATGGAGGCGTCATGGTTAAGGTTTTGCTGAAAATATATGACCGCTTATCAAAAAACAAAGCCTTGGCAATCCTGCTGTTCGTTGCTTTGGTAGCACTTTGCGTGATTTCGAGTTTACGGCTTCATTTTCAGGAAAATATAGCCGATTTTTTGCCTACCGATAAGGAAAAGGAAAAATACACATCGGTGTATAACGATTTGGGAAACCAAGGTCAGGTCACCTTGATTTTTTCGGCAAACACCGATTCGATTGATGCCGATGAAACCACCTATATTTTGAGCGATGCCCTCGATGCATTTGAGGAAAAATGGCTTGAAACCGACACGGCAGGCTTGATTTCCGACTTGCGGTGTCATGTCGACGACACGCCGGTTTTCGATGCCATTGACTTGATGTGGAACAATCCGCCGCTTTTCTTGACTGAAAACGATTACCGCCGCGCCGATTCGCTGCTTGCCGAGCCCGATTACATTGCAACTTGTATGGGCAACATCAAGCGGATGCTTTCGTTTCCAACATCAAGCATGGTGGTCGAAGGTGTGAGACACGATCCGCTCAATCTGTATTCGCCAGCCTTGCAGCGACTGAATGCGCTCAATGCAACGGAAGGCTATCAGGTTGAAAATGAGTGTCTTTTCAATGAAAACGGCGACAAGGCTTTCGCTTTTCTCACCTCGCCTTTCGACGGCAACGATACGAAACAGAATGCCGTTTTGGTCAAAATGATTGACAAAGTCATTGCCTTGACGGAAGCGGAAATTCCCGAGGTCAGCATTTCTGCCGTTGGCGCACCAACCATTGCCGTCACCAATGCGCAGCAAATCAAGCGTGATAGTTTTCTTTCTATCATTCTTGCCGTTGTATTGATTTTCAGCATTTTAATGTTCACAATGAGCCGCAAGCGCAATCTGCTTTGGCTGGGCATTTCTATACTTTTCGGCTGGATTTTCGCTTTGGCGGTCATCGCCTTGTTCAAGTCGGGAATTTCAATTATTGTGGTTGGCATTGGTTCCGTCATTGTTGGCATTGCGGTGAATTATCCCTTGCATTATCTCGACCACATCAAGCAGCAGCCCGACAAACGCGCGGCCTTGAAAGAAGTGATTCAGCCTTTGGTCATCGGCAACATTACCACGGTGGCGGCTTTTGCCTGCTTGGTTTTCGTGAAAGCGGAGGCCATGCGCGACTTGGGTCTTTTCGGCGCCCTGATGCTCATCGGAACCATTCTTTTCGTGATGGTATTTCTTCCCGTTTTTGCCGCTTCGCCGAAAAAGGCCAACCGTCTTTTTGATTCGGAAATAGGAACGCAATCGGAGAAATGGAAGCAAATCAAAAGAATTGCTTTCCTTCCTATTGTATTGATAACCATAGTTTTGTCATGTTTTAGCAAAGGAACGTCATTTGATTCTGACTTGCACAATATTAATTATATGACCGAACAGCAGCGCGCCGATTTGGCTTTGCTCAGTCAGTCGCTGCAAAACGATGAAAGCGAGGATTTGATTTATCTTGTTTCGGAAGGTGCTGATTTTCAATCGGCTTTGGAGACCAACGAAAACGTCTTGCAGCAATTTCGGGCAAGTTTTCACGATTCGGTGCAAGTCAATATTTCGGGTATGGATGGCTTGCTGCCTTCGCTGAAAAGGCAAAGCCAGTCGATTGAAATGTGGAACGGCTTTTGGGCGCGTCATGCCGATGTGGCAGATGCCATCGAGAAGGCTTCGCGTGAGGTTGGTTTTGCCGAAGGCGCTTTTTCCGATTTCATTTTGGGCATTGAAAAAGAATATCAGCCTTTGGAAGCTGCTGATATGGAGTCACTTTCGGGTTTGTGCAGCAATTACAATTTGCAACACGACAGCCTGACACGCATCGTGAATTTTGTGAAAGTCCCGACTTCGGCTTCCGAAAATCTGAAAGCAGAAATGCGTAACGGTTTGCCCGAAAACGCCTTTGTCTTCGACATTTCCGATGTGGGCAGCAATCTGGTTTCGGCGCTTTCCGACGATTTCGACTACATTCTTTATGTGTGCGGTTTCGTGGTCTTTTTCTTTCTTTTGGTCTCGTTTGGCAATCTGGAACTCAGTCTGTTATCGTTTTTGCCGCTTACCGTTGGCTGGCTGTGGATTTTGGGCATTATGAACATTTTCGACATCCGTTTCAATATCGTAAACATCATTTTGGCGACCTTCATTTTCGGTCAAGGCGACGATTACACGATTTTCATCACCGAGGGATTGGTCTACGAATATGCTTACGGAAAAAAGATGCTGAAAAACTACCGAAACAGCGTGATTCTGTCTGGTATTCTGATGTTTATCGGCATCGGATCCTTGATTTTTGCCAAACATCCGGCCATGCGTTCGTTGGCGGAAGTGGCCATTATCGGCATGGCGACGGTCGTGTTTATGGCTTGTTACCTGCCGCCCATTATTTTTGAGTGGATTACGAAGAAGAAAAACCAGTTCCGTCAAGTGCCAATCACTTTGAAACGGCTGCTTTACACTTTCGTCAGCCTGCTCGTTTTTTTCATCGCTTCTTTCGTGATAGTCACGCCTTTAACACTTGTTTACCGTTTGGTTGTGCCCAATTCTGAGAAGAAAAGACTTTGGTATCATCAGATGATTTGCGCCTTTACGGGATTTGCCGTGAAACACATTCCGGGCGTGAAATTCGAGTTGCTCAACAAGGTGAACGAGAACTTTGAAAAACCGGCAGTCATCATCGCCAATCATCAGTCGCATCTCGATTTGGTGTGTACTTTGATGCTGAATCCAAAACTGGTGATTTTGACCAACGATTGGGTTTGGAAAGATCCTATTTACGGACTAATCATCAGATATGCAGAGTTTTATCCCGTTTCCGATGGTTATGACAAGAATGCCGAAAGGCTGAAATCGCTTGTCGGGCGCGGCTATTCCATCGTTGTTTTCCCAGAAGGGACACGCTCCGAGGATGGAAACATTTTGCGTTTCCACAAAGGCGCCTTCCAGTTGGCTCAGGCCTTGAAAGTCGACCTTTTGCCTGTTTTCATTCATGGCGTCGGCGATGTGATGCCGAAAAAAGACATTTTGCTTCGCGAAGGAAAGATAACGGTGGAAGTTTGCCAAAGAATTGAAAATGAAGCCTTTGCTGAAAAAGATACACGCGCATTGACTTCGGAATGTCACAAAATGTTTGTCAGTCATTATGATGAACTGCGCGATGAGTGCGAAGATGTCAGCTATTGCTTGCCTTTTGTGCGTTACAAATATCTTTACAAAGGCCATGAAGTGGAGCAGGAGAGCCGCCGCACGTTGCGAAGAATCAAGCAACACACGGAAGAAATTGACAATCTGCACTTTAATTCAATTTCCATTCTCAATTCCGGACAAGGTGAATTGGCTTGGGTTTTGGCTTTGGCCAACCGCAAAAAGCAGGTTTACGCTTTTGAAAGCGACGAAGATAAATACCAGATAGCGGCACATTGTGTCGGGATTCCCGAAAACCTGCATTTTGTAAAACAGGAAAGCGAAATTCCTGCTACTGATTTGATTATCAATGTAAACGAATGGTTGCAATGAAAAAGAAATGCGTCATCATAGGTAGCGGTTTGGGCGGACTTTCGTCGGGTGTCATCATGGCGAAAAACGGTTACGATGTCACCATTTTGGAACAAAGTCAGCAGATTGGCGGTTGCCTGCAATGTTTCACCCGAAACGGAGCCAAATTCGAGACAGGAATGCACTTTGCCGGCAGTCTCGATGATGGGCAGATTCTTTCAAACTATTTCAATTTCCTTGAAATTAAGGATAAATTGAATTTCAGCAGGTTAGATAGCGATGCTTACGAAATTGTCTCGTTGAACGGCGAGCAATTCCGTTTTGCCAACGGGCGCGAAAAATTCATCAACACAATGGCAGAACGTTTCCCTGACCAAAGGGAAAATCTGGAGCTTTATTGCGATTTGGTTGAAAAAATCGCTTCGGCATCGCCTTATCGTTTTTTAAATGAAACGACATCTCATCTTGTTGATAATGAGTTGCAAATGCGCAGTTTGAACGAGGTGATAGAGGCGACCATAACCGACCCGCTTTTGCAAAAAGTGTTGGTCGGAAATCTTTCGCTTTATGCCGCCGAACGCGACAAGACGCCGTTTGCTTCCCATGCTTTTGTCTTCGATTTTTACAACAGCAGCGCGTTCCGCGTTGTTGGCGGAAGCGACAACATAGCCAAGGCTTTGGTAGAAGTAATGCAAAGTCGTGGCGGACAGATTCTTACGCGCAAAAAAGTGGTGAAAATCATAACGGAAGAGAATAAGGAGGTTGGCGTTGAAACGGAAAATGGCGATGTTTTTCCTGCCGATTTGGTTTTTTCCGACATTCATCCTGCTTTGCTGCTCAACCTTTTGGATGCCAATATATTCAGTTCGGCTTATCGCAGCAGGATTCAGGCGATGAAAAACACAACTTCTGTGTTTTCGCTGTATCTGCATTTTAAGGAAAACGCTTTGCCTTACATGAATTCCAATTTCTACGGTTTTCACACCGATTCGCCTTGGGAGATGACCGGCACGCTCGATTCCGACTGGCCAAAGGGCTATCTTTACATGCATCATTGCATGGAAAAAGATCAGATATTCGCCCAAAGCGGCATCATTTTGGCCTATATGTCGGCAGCGGAACTAGCAGCCTGGAACGAGACGAAAGTGAATAGACGTGGTGCGGATTATGAGGCTTTTAAGAAACAATGTGCGGAGCGCATTTTAGATGTTGTGGAAAAAGATTTTCCTAATTTAAGAGATTATATTTTAGCATATTATACTGCGACACCACTCACTTATCGCGACTATACCCTTTCGCCCGATGGTGCCATGTACGGTTTGGCAAAGGATGTCACGGCGGGCATTGCCGGAAGGGTTTCCTACAAGACGAAAGTGCCGAATCTGCTTTTGGTCGGGCAAAATATCAATTCTCATGGCTTGCTTGGCGTTTTGGTCGGTTCCATGACGGCTTGCTCAAGCGTTTTGGGCGAGGAAAACATTAGGAATCAGGTTGTTGAGTCAAACCGGAAAAACGTGGTTATTGTTGGCGGTGGTTTGGGTGGTTTGGTTTCGGGTGCTCTGTTGTCAAAAGAAGGTTTCCGCGTGACGGTTTTGGAAAAAAACGCCATTTACGGCGGCGGCTTGCAGTGTTTCAAACGCAAAGGCGTGAGTTTTGCTACGGGAATGCACGTTTTCGGCGGTTTCCAACCCGATGGTTCCTTGCGGAAAATCTGCCAGTATTTAGGCGTTATGGATAGGATTTCGCTTCGTTTCATGGACGAAGATGGTTTCGATGTAATCACATATCTTTCTGATAATGAATCATATCGTTTGCCGAAAGGTCGCGAAAACTATGTGAATTATCTTGCCTCCCGTTTTCCGAAAGAACGCGACGGCATCAAGGCGTATATTGACAAATTGTATCAGTTATCGGAGGAAGAAGACCTTTACTATTTGCGCAAGTCGGAAAAGAATGGCTTCATGCACAGCGAAATGTTTTTCTGGCCGATTGAAAAACTGATAAGTCATTATATATCAGACGAAAAACTACAATCTTTACTGTATTATCTGAGTCCGCTTTACGGCGGTGTGCCAGGCGAAACGCCTGCTTATATCAATGCTTTGCTGAGCGTGCTTCACATCAACGGTTCGTGTCAGTTTGATGACGACAGCCAGCAAATGGCCGATTTGCTGAAAGAAGTGATTGAAACCGCAGGCGGGAAAGTCCTGACCAATAAAAAGGTAACGGAAATTGTTGTCGAAAATCATCAAGTCGTTTCGATAAATGCTGAAAATGAAACATTTAAAGGCGACTTTTACATCTCTGATGTGCATCCCGACATATTGCTGAAGGTCATCTCTGAAAAGGCTTTTCCGCCATCGTTTAAAAACCGCTTGAACGAAATTCCGAATACGTATTCCAATTTTTCGGTTTTCATTAAGTTCAAGGAAAACGCTTTCCCATATTTCAATCATGTGAATTTCTGTCTTGATGATTATGAAAGCACTTGGTATTTAGCTGATTACGATAAAAATTCATGGCCAAAAGGATTGATGTATACCACGCCGCCGACCAAGAATCAAGGTGATTTTGCCCAAACCATGATTATCTGTTGCGTGATGGATTATAATTGCGTGAAAGCGTGGGAAAACACCACACACGGCAACCGAGGTGCAGCATATCAGCAGTGGAAACAGGAACATTTGGACAAGGTTCTGGACAAAATGGAGCGCATTTATCCGGATTTCCGCGAAAACATAGAATTTGCCTTTGCTTCATCACCTTTGACCATCCGCGATTTTTACGGCAACAAAAACGGCTCTTTGTTCGGTTTCCGCAAAGATGGCAACGACATGGCGCTTTCGCAATTGTCGCCTTTCACGAAGGTGAAAAATCTTTTTTTGACAGGGCAAAACGTTAATATTCACGGATTTTGCGGTGTTTCGCTGACGGCTATCGAGACCGTGGAAGCCATTGTGGGACGAAATGCTGTGCTTGAAAAAATCATTGAAAACTATGAAACTAAATAAAAGATAGTTATTTTTGCAAACCTTATCAAATAGAATAAATATCATAAAATATGCAAACGATAAAACTGAAACTCATTTATCCGAAATGGAACAAATTGCCGGGCCAGACCACTTTCAATCTGCCGCCTCACGGCCCTGTTGCCTTTGCTGCGACTTTGCCTGAATACGTCGATGTGTCATTCACTGATGAAAATGTGGAAGCCATTGATTTTGAAGAAGAATGCGACCTTGTCGCCCTTTCAATGATGCTTACGACGCAAGTGAAACGCGGTTGGGAAATAGCCGACGAATATCATAAGCGCGGCAAAAAAGTGATTGCCGGAGGCATTTCGACTATGCTTCATGCCGAAGAAATGATTCAGCACGTCGACAGTGTGTTTTTGGGCGAATCGGAAGGCCGTTCGGAACAAGTCATGCAGGATTTCCTTCACGACGACTTGAAAAAGATATACAATTACATGGGCAATCAACCTGACATTGAACTGGTTGGCCCGTGCCGCCGCGATTTGTACAAGCGCGAACTCTACAACCACAAAGGCGTTCAGATGGTCGACCTTTTCCACGCTTCGCGTGGCTGCCGTTTCAGCTGCTATCCTTGCGCTGTTTCCTATTTGGGTGGCCGCAAGTTCCGTCCACGCCCCATCGACAAGGTGGTGGAAGACATGGCAGGCATCGACAACAACCGCCTTTTCATTGTCGACAATTCGTTGGCCCAGGACAAGCAATGGGAAAAGGAACTGTTTACCGCCATCGCACCATTGAAGAAAAAATGGATCAGCCACACTATCGAAGATGACCCCGAAATCCTCGACTTGGCGGCAAAAGCCGGCGCATGGTATGTCTATCAGGCCGTTTACGACACTTCCGATTACATCAAGGAACGTGTGAAACGCTATCATGATTACGGCATCGGCGTGGAAGGAACCATTTTGTTTGGCCTTGACAATCAGACGGAAGACGACATCAAACGGCTGATTGATTTCTTGGGCGAAATTGATTTGGATTTGGCCGAATTCACCATTTTTGCACCTTTCCCGCACACGAAAGGTCACGACGACTTGATGCGCCAAGGCCGTATTTTCGATTTCGACTGGAACCATTACAATGCCGGTCAAGTCGTTTATCAGCCTAAAAACATGTCGCCAGAAAAGTTGCAGGATCTTTACGACTATGCCTGGAAGAGTTTCTATGCCAACGAAAGTCAGGAACAGAAGATGTTCCGCCTGTTCTGCAACGTAGCACTCCGCGAAATGGAAGACGGCACTTTCCGTCCGCGCGACCGCAAGTTGGCCAACAAGTCGTTTGGCCGCGATGTGGACAGAACGAAACGCAATGTAAACGTTAGAATTGATTAAAACCATGAAAGTATCACCAGAATATTACGACGAGATTTTTTCATTCAAAGGCGAATGGGACATGCCCTCGACCTGCGGCCTGAAAATCCGCGAAGTGGAAGGAAAGAAATACGTGATTGTCACCGAGTTGTATCAGGATAATCCAGGTTCGTCGGTAACCTATGCAGGGAAATACTTGGCCGAACAGATTTGTGCTGCCAAAGGTTTCAGTATGAACGAAATCGTCTATTTAGAATGTAATCCCGACACCAATTCAAAGCTTTCCTTCTATGACGAGGAGTATTTCCAAGTCGATTTCGATGCTGACATGCAGCACAAATACCG
>JAZQPN010000145.1:0-4707 GCA_045628585.1 Bacteroidales bacterium
TTCAGTTTTTCCAGCGTGCCGTTGACGGGAATGATTTCATTGTTGTCGCGGGCATAGAAACGCAAGGAATCGACTTTTGCCATCTCAATCGAGAAATCCTCATAATTAAAAAGGCAGTCCTTAGCGAAGAACTCAAACATGCCGGCGATGATGCCGCCCGAAAAACGGAAATCGCGGTCTTTTTTGAAAACGAGACGGCCATTGTCGGGCACGATGACCACGCGCTTGCGGTCGCTCAGCGAAATGGCAGAACCGTCAAGGCCTTCGATAGTGCTTGTTATGCCAAAGACAATCAGCTCGTTAGTATTCAAATCGAGGCGAATGTTCGGTTCACGGTTAGTAGTCTTTGTATGGAACTTGATGACATCATAATCAATGTTTTCGCGATACGATTCAATGACATCATAGAAACGCTGCAAGACCACGGCAGTCTTGGTCTCAGGGTCATATTCCAGATATGCCTCCGACTGTAAACGCAGCAAAAGCGAAACGACCTGCTCGACAGGGAAACTCAGATAGTTGCATAAATCACCGACATAGAAGAAGTTAGGATTGTCGGGATTGCGGTATTCATTCAAGAATTTTTCGATACGAATCATTGGATTTGTGCCGTCCAAACCACGAAGTTTGGCGAAATCGTCGAAACTGAAATAATTCACCGAGACAACATCACCCTCGCTGACCGAACCGATGCCTTCCATTCGGCTAAATTCCACAATATTATTATCCATAACCCAACTCATCGACTCTAGATAGAGGTCCAAATCATGGAAATTGTCGTGGAACGGCGCATCGGGATAACCCTTTTGCGAGCGCAGCATGGTCATCTTGCGTTTCTGGTTTTCATACCTGAATTCCAGACCGTTATGATAGATGGAATCCACATCCATACGGCCACTAACAGTGTCATTCAAATAAAAGCGCACGGCAGCCTTGTCGGAAGCAAGAACCCCATCCGTCGACATCAGGAAACGTTGTGCCTGAACCGAAACCACCTTTTCCCTGTTCTTATAGAAATTGAAAACCGCTTTCTTTTCCATGCCGCCAAACACATCCACCTGATTGCCCATCATGCCCAAGCCACCGCTAAAATCGACATCTTTCATAATATCCTTAATGTAATAATCAGAACGATAAGACTTTACACGCGGATACATTGTCCTTTCATTCGGCGCATTGACCAAAACCTTGTCCTCAAACTGACAAAGAATGGCATCCTGATAATACTGCTTGTCGTGGAAAACGACAGAATCGATGACATAATCGGAATGGGTCAGATTCAGCACGTAATGATCCGGCAAATCGGCGTAAACCAAATCAGACGGAATGTCGAAACGCGACCAGTCGACACGGCCACCGTTACCCGTAAAGGTCTTATCATCAATGGAATAGAAGCCATTCGTATTGTGAATCACCGACTCATCCTTATTCGATTTCACGACCAAAGTGGAATTGGTAACCGTCAGCTTGAAGTTATCCTTGTCGGGAAAACCGAAATGCACATCGCGCACTTCCCATTTGCTGTTGCCTTTTTCAAGCAAAATCTTGTCGACAAAAACCAAGCGGCATGCCGCAATGTACTTGTCGAAACCACTTGCTGATTGTTCATATCTTGCCTTTGTGTATGACAACCAATTGTTTACATCGGCATGCGGCATGCCCGAAACCGGCAAATGACGCAGCACATCCACAAAAGTGAAAATGTTGGAATAAGCCTTTTGACCACTGCGTTTGTGTAAAGTTTCGCAGATTTCGGCAACCGTCTTGGCATCGGTGGAACTATAATATTCGTTCCACACATCCGCAAACCCCGTCATCATGGCAGCGGCTTCATCACGGTCGGTCTTCGATGAAGATGAACCAAGGTAGGCCGTCATTTCCTCAAGGAAAGCGGTTTTATCGGTCGAAAAAGTCTGTTGCGCAAAGCCCGAAAGACTTAAAGCCAACAGGAAAATAATCAGCAAATGTTTGTTTCTCATAATTATTTAACTTTCAATAAATTAAACTACAATATGAATCTGTATGCATGGTTATGAGTTAATGGTTATCAGTTTTCGGTTATCAGTTTTCAGTTGTTTGTTATTTGTTAAGTAACTGTTCATAATTAAACTTCAATTTGGATTTCGAGGTCTCGAGGCTTCGGGATTTCGAGATGTCTCGTATTCCCGCGACCTCGATGCCTCGTTTTCAATATGTAAACTAATATTTCTCACCTATTTACAGTAATCCACCCATCACCCATAACCATTCACCCGTCACCTTTAACCCATCACCATTCATCCTGTCACCTTTTCTCAAACTCAGCCGCCACCCAGTTGTTGCGTGAAACGTGACGGCAATAAGTCAAGCCAAGACGATTTGCCTCAGCTTTGATACTGACTAAATCTTCAGTATAGAACCCGCTGAAGAAAATGTGGGCATCCGGTTTCATCGCATCATAATAGAAGTGCATGTCACGCAAAAGGATATTGCGGTTGATGTTGGCCAAAATCACGTCGAACTTGCCACTGATGGCATGCGCATCGCCCAAAATGATTTCGATGTCATCGATGCCGTTCAAGGCAATGTTGGTAAAGGCATTGTTGAAAGCCCACTCGTCATTGTCGATGGCAACGGTCTTTGCAGCACCCAGTTTTTTAGCAAGAATGGCCAGAACCGCCGTACCACTGCCCATGTCAAGCACTTCTTTATCAACGAAATCCGTTTCCAGCATCAAGGAAATGATTTGTGAAGTGGTTTCGTGATTGGCCGTGCCAAACGACATTTTCGGTTCAATGACCAGGTCGAATTCAAAGTTCGGGTCAGCCTCATGGAAAGGCGCCCTCACGCGGCAACGCTCGTTGACCACCACCGGCTGATACGATGCCTCCCAGACCTCATTCCAGTCCTTATCAGGCATTTCCTCGACATTCAAAAGCGAAATGTCGCTAAAAGCCTCAAGTCCAAGCAACTCATTGACAGCCTCATCATTACGGGCATCGCCTTGGCAATAGGCCTTCAAACCCATAACGTCATCCATGAAGGAATCGAAGCCCAAGTCGCCTAACAGTGTCGTCAGCATATCGTGCTGGATGTCGGAACTCGGCTGCGTGAAAGTGTATTCGTATGTCTTCATTCTTTGCCGATTTGTGAAGCCTGAACACAAATTGAAACGAAATCATCGGCCTTGAGCGAAGCACCGCCGATGAGACCGCCATCGACATCAGGCTGCGAGAACAACTCCGTGGCATTCTTTGCGTTACAGCTTCCACCGTAAAGGATGCGGATGTCATCGGCTGCTGCCTGATCATAGTGTTCCTTCACGAGACCACGGATGAAAGCATGCATTTCCTGAGCCTGTTCAGGCGTGGCAGTCTTGCCCGTTCCGATAGCCCAAACCGGTTCGTAAGCAATGATGGTATCGTAAATGGCGTCGCCATCCAAATGGAAGAGACCTTTTTCCAACTGTTCGCGCACCACGTCGAAATGGCGGCCAGCTTCACGTTCTTCCAAAACTTCGCCTACGCAAAAGATGGGCGACATATTGTTTTCAATCAGGCGGTTAACCTTTTCTGAAAGCATTTCATTGCTTTCGGCAAAATATTTTCTTCTCTCGCTGTGACCAACAATGCAATAGTCCACATCAATGGATTTCAGCATTTTAGCCGACACTTCGCCCGTATAGGCGCCCTTTTCGTAAGCGCTGCAATTCTGAGCGCCGACATTAAACTGCTGTTCCTCATATTCCATATCGGTAAGCATTTCCAAATATGGGAAAGGCGGGCAAATGATGACCTCGCAATCCAGTTCTTCCTGTTCTTCAAGACGGTCCAAAACACCGTCGACCAATTCTTCAGCCTCACCAAAAGTGAGGTTCATTTTCCAGTTTCCTGCTACGATTTTACTACGCATAATATTCAGATTTAAGATTTATAATTCAATATTTAAAGATTTAAAATTCAAAGATTTAATGATTGGCATTGGCATCAAACATTTCATCGGTAACAGTAAATGTGTATGTCCTATCTTTTTGTTCTTCACCGTCAGGATAGCAGTCCCAAGCTTCGCGTTTGAAAAAATATTGCTGTTCTTCGGTGGCGTTCTCATCGTGAAGATAGGTAATGTAAGAAGTGCTGTCGGGAAGGCGTGTGATGTTCACAATGTCATAGTCGGTTTTCAATTTCATGAAGGCTTCTTCCGTTGTTATGGAAATGTCCATGCCTCCCCAAGTTCCTATCCCAGAAACGAGGTTCCGTGAATGTGGGGAAATATATATTGCCCTATTAGCACCACCATCGCCCCATCCGTGGAAAAAAATCGTGTCGTTAGTTGCGTTTTTCACTTCAAAACTGACATCCACCCTATATTCACACGATGAAAGCAAAACTGATAGCGGAATGAAAAGGCTAAATGCAAGTATTTTTACTAATGATTTCATTTTTTAATCTCTTAAATTTTATGTAAGTGACCTGAAAAGAACTACAAATTAAACCTACTCATTTCGACAGGCTCAATGAGCTAAAAGTCAGACAATCATTATTTTATTACAAGTTTTTATGCCAACGGCGTGGCGTACCCAACGAATCGATTTCAAACTCCCCTTCAAGGAAGCCTTCATTGTTTTCGATGCGAAGATTGTAGGTGCCTGCCAACTGGTTGCCGAGATAAACCTGCACTTCCGACTTGCGCTGCGGAACGGTCGTAACGCCAAAAAGTTTCTCGCCATTC
>JAZQPN010000146.1:0-26558 GCA_045628585.1 Bacteroidales bacterium
AATATTTTACAAGAATAACTATTTTTGCACAACTTAATTATCAGGAAAAATGAAGACACTCAAACACATCGTAATGTGGCGCTTTCAGGATTTCGCCGAAGGGCGTACGAGAACGGAAAACGCACAATGGATGAAGGAACACTTAGAAGCTTTGGTCGGCAAAATCCCAGAATTGCTTTCAGCGGAAGTCGGCATTAATATAAAGGAGTCGGATGCGGCTTACGATGCCGTGCTCACTGCCACTTTCCGCTCATTGGAGGACTTGGACACCTACAAGAACCATCCGCTGCATCAGGAAATCAGCAATTACTGCAAGAAGGTCAGGATTTCGCGCGTCGTCGCCGACTACTGGGTGGAATGATTATGGGTGATTAGCTCGTTGAGCCTGTCGAAACGACGAGTGATTGGTTATGAGCGAACTCAGAACCCTATTTCCATTTTTGTGGAAAATTTGGATAAAATATCGGACAAAAGCCCTAACTTTGCAAGGTCAATGTTTAATCAAACAACAAACACATAAAATCGATTTTATCATGAAGAAAAAGTTTATCTGCCCTATTTGCGGATTCGTTTACGAAGGAGAAGAAGCTCCTGAACGCTGCCCACAGTGCAAGCAAGTGGTTGAATGGAAAGTCGCCGAAGAAGGCGCTGCCCTGAATTTCGTCACCGAACACGTCATCGGAATTGCCAAAGGCACCGGCGAAGAGATGATAAAGGACCTCAACGCTCACTTCATGGGCGAAGCCACCGAAGTCGGCATGTATCTGGCCATGAGCCGCCAGGCCGACCGCGAAGGCTATCCTGAAATCGCCGAGGCTTTCAAGCGTTACGCTTTCGAAGAAGCCGAACATTGCGCCAAGTTCGCCGAACTGCTCGGTGATGTGGTTTGGGACACCAAGACCAACCTCGAAAAGCGCATGATGGCCGAATGTGGCGCCTGCGAAGACAAGATGCGCATCGCCCGCATCGCCAAGGAACGCAACCTCGACGCTATCCACGACACCGTCCACGAAATGGCTAAGGATGAAGCCCGTCACGGCAAAGGCTTTGAAGGTCTGTACAAGCGTTATTTTGGAAAATGATTTAAACGGAAAGGAAGGAGTTAGGAATTAGGAGTTAGGAGTAAATAGTTTCCTGAGCCTGTCGAAAGGATGTTTTCAAAGGTTTCAAGAAAGACAAAACGGACATGTGTCCGCCCTGAAAGGGCAGCTTATCCGAGCAAAGGGCAAAGTGAGCTTGCGAACAGCACCTTTTGCGATTTTAGAAAATCACGAAGTATATAATTTCGGTTTTTTTTGAACAAATTTGAAATCCGATGGTTATCGTTTCAATAAAATCAAGAATCAGAAAAAATACTCCTCACTCCTAATTTCTAACACCAAAGACGCGATAAATCGTGCATCAACAAAGAGACATTCATTTATCAACCATAAAACAAACAGAACTATGATTAGTGAAAGATTAACAGAAGCCATCAACCAGCAAATCAATGCTGAAATGTGGTCAGCCTACCTTTACCTGAGCATGTCGCAAGACCTTTACAAGAAGGGTTTCAAAGGCATCTCCAACTGGTACAAAGTGCAATTCCTTGAAGAACAGGCTCATGCCGAAATCTTCATCAACTACCTGCATTCACAGGATGCAAGAGTAATCCTCGCTCCTATCGCCGAAGTCCAGACCGAATGGAAAAGCGTTCTCGCTACCTTCGAAGACACTTGGGCTCACGAAAAGAGAGTGACCGCCATGATCAACAACCTCTATGACATCGCCGAAGATGACCACGACCGCGCTGCCCAGAACATGCTCGCATGGTTCATCGACGAACAGATTGAAGAAGAAGAGAACGACCGCGATCTCATCTTCCAAGCCAAGATGACCGAAGGCGACAATGCCGCCATGCTGGTTCTCGACTGCGAACTCGGCAAGCGTGAATTTCACACGCCAAGCCCGCTGAAGAAATAAGTAATTTCGTGATCAACTCAAAACGGGCTGGCCTCGGCCAGCCCGTTTTTCTTATGGCTTCTGAAATGGATTATCCCTGCTTTGCCCAGGAAAACATCATAAACATGCGGATCTCTTTTTGCAACCATTCAGCCGCAAAAAAAGCCTTATTTTGTCCCGTGCAAATTGGTGATTTTGCATTTTATTGGTTTACAATTCTTTATATTCATAACTTACCTTTTCTCCACAAGTCATAATCATGTAACTTGGAGCCAAATCGTCTTCATTCAGGTTATCCGTCATGACATATTTAATGCCGTTGAACTGACGCTGTTCACGCAAGTGGAAATGGCCCATTACGACTAACGAGACATCGTTTCGGCTCATCAAGTCCATGAATTCATATTGCTCGTCTAATGGAAGATTGGCGCAAGGAGTCGTTGTGTAATTGTAGCTTGTGCGGAACAGCCAGCAATGGCTGATAACCACGCAATTACGGTATTCGTTGCGATGCGACAACTTTTCTTCCAGCCAATCCATCTGGCGCTTGCCGTGCGTACCGTTGCCCGAATCGAGGAAAATGAACAGGTCTTTGAAACCGCCGACGGTCTTCACAGTGACGGTATAGGTCGAAGTATGGAAATACTCTTTGTACCATTTTGCACAATCGAAATAAGTGTCGTGATTGCCCATTGCCGGGAAACAAGGGTCGTTTTTTGCCTGTGTCTCAGCATCATATTGCATGGATGTATCAATCATTTTGTAAGGCGTCTCCCCTTTTTCGTTGGCTAAATCGCCGATAAGCATTGAAAAAACGGCTTGCGGGTCGTGGCGTTCCGCAGTAATGTAATGGTAAAGGCGGTCGTTTTCGCCTTGCGGGATAATGCTGTCGGAAGCGCAATAATGCGGGTCAGACGAAGAATACACGAGATACGTATCAGGAGCATTTTCGATGACAGGTTCTCCGTTTATCTGATTGTAATCAAGCCAATCGTTCACGCGTTCTTCGGTATCGCTGCGGTTGACGACCATTCCGGGAATGTCCAAATGGTTGCATCCAGCCGACAATAATAAAGCAGCTGTAGCGGCAAAAATGTATAAGTTTCTCTTTTTCATAGTGTTCAGTTTTTAGGTTTCCAAATAATGCCAATATGTGCGGCAGCGCCATTCGGTTGTGCCGACAGATTCAACGAACTGCATGGATGGATGCAGATTTCACCGGTAAGGCGCAGGCCATCGCTCAATTCGTAATAGCCTGTAATACAGTAAATGAAAATAGATACGCGTTCTATTACGAAATCATCGAAATTGGAGAAACGTGCTCCAAGATTCCAAGGATGCGTTTGGTCAAAGATATTGCCTTCGATGCTAAAAGCGACATTCAACGGCTCAAAAACCGTACCCATGCCGCCATCCTTGCGAAGCGGAATCTCGGCAATGTAACGGTTGAAAAGACCTAATTGGAAATTGAAATGGCGGTTGCGCCAGCCAAGGTCAAGCAAAGCATTGAATTCCTGCAAGTTGTAGTTCATAAACAGACGATAAAGGTAACGGTTCTCCAAATAGAGCGTTCCGCTTTCTGCCTGAAGCAAATCGTTTTGCCAGAACAGATTGATTGCGAATGGATTGCCAAATGTTTCTTGCAGGCCTAAACCCATTTTGAAGGTCTTGTTGAATTGATAGTCACCTTTGGCTGCTAAAGAGAATCCTTTTCCTCCTGTCCGGGTGTAATCGTATTCGCCGTAGGCCTCCAATGTCCATTGCGCTTGAACGTAACAAATTGAAAGTAAAAAACTTAATGTAAAAATAAACCTTTTCATATAGTGTTGTTTGTGTGAATAATTATTTCCGCGCAAAAATAGTAAAAAATATGTCCGGCAAAAACCACGGAAATGCGCATAATCGAATTATTAGTTACCAATAATTGCAAAACAAAAAAGCCGACTGAAACGCCGGCTTTCTTGATTTGTCGCTCGAAATCTTATCTTCTTTGCTGCTGTTGGAGTTTCTGCTGCTGTTTCTGAGCTTCTTCCAAACGTTTCTGGAAGTTCGATTTCTTCACAGGCTTTTTCTTGTTCTTTTCAATTGTGGCGCGCACATTGTCTTCATTGATCATCCTGCGGAACAAGAACATCTGAATGAAGGTGATGATGTTGACGAGCATGTAATAGTAGCTCAAACCTGCCGAATAGTTGTTGAAGATGCCGAAGAACATGATTGGCATGAGGTACATCATCCATTTCATCGGCTTCATCTGAGGATTCGACGAGATATCCATCTGCTTGTTATTCACGTATGTATAAATGAAAGTGGTGATGGTCATCAGCAAGCAGAACAAGCTGATGTGGTCCATGCCAAGGAATCTTGGGAAATCGACGATGCTGTCGTAGGTCGAAAGGTCGTTGCACCAGAGGAACGGCTGCTGACGCAATTCGATACTGGCCGGGAAGAAACGGAACACGGCAAACAGGATAGGCATCTGCAACAAGGCCGGCACACAGCCCGACGACGGACTTGCTCCCGCCTGACGCTGCAGTTCCATCACTGCCTGCTGTTTCTTCAGGGCGTCTTCTTCCTTAGGATATTTTGCATTGATGGCATCCATTTCAGGTTTCAGCACACGGGTGATAGCCGATGATTTGTAGGATTTGAATGCAAACGGGAACAAAACGGTCTTAATCAAGATGGTAAGTATCAGAATTACAATGCCGTAACTCCAGCCGTAGGAACTCAGCCAGTTGAACACCGCAATGACACCGTAGTTAATCCAGCGGATCAGGAAGAACTTACCAAGATTGATTTGGTGTTGCAGTCCCAAATCATAACTCTTCAAGGTCTTGAAATGGTTAGGGCCGAAATACAACGACATCGGGATGACGTTCTGCTCGGCATTCAAATCAAGCGGCACCTCGATATTGGCCGACATGCTCTTGAAATAACGCGGATTGTTCGACTTATTGGTGCGAACTTCCATGTTGGCGCTTTCAAATTCATCCTTGGCAACCAGCACGTTGCAGAAGAAACGCTGCTTGAACGAAATCCATTTCAGCTTGGTGTGGACGGCTTCTTCGCTGTCCTTGAATTCATCCAGATGGTCGACATCCTTGTCGTTCAGCGGACGGTAATAAACCGATTCGCCAGAGAAACGGTCGGCTGATTTTTCCTGTTTCATCAAGTCCACATTCCATTCGATGGACATGTAATTGGCATTCGTGGCAAGAATGTCTTTCATGCCAATGGTGCGGATGTCGAAATCCATCATGTAGTTGTCGTGATGAATGGTATAGACGAAATCGATGTACTTGCTGTTATTGGCGCTGCCGTCCGGATTGTCGGTCATCAGTCGCATGGTGACCGTCACGCTGTCTTCCGGCTGGGTCATCAGGTCTCCTCCATCCCAAGGCTGTCCGTTGACAAAAGGCTTGAAATAGAACTGTGAGGAATTGATGGTGCGGTTCTGCGAGAAGAAAGCCAAATCGAAAATGGCCGTTTCAGGATCGAATGAAATCAGAGGCAGGCTGTCGTATGTCTTGTATTCCTTCAATTCCACTTGCTTCAGGAAACCGCCTTTCGTGCTGAAAGTCAAGCGTTGCAACTGGTTTTCGACGGTAAAGGTCTGTTCCTCGCCCGTGGCTGCATTGGCGAAAACGCCAAACTTGTCGCGCAAGGCATTGAATTGCGCCTGGGCTAAAAATGCCGAATCGGCAATCGTATCGGATTGCATCAAATTCTGAATGGCCGTCAGCGAATCGTTGGCTCTTTGCAATTCGGCTGCACGGATTGAGTCGAGTTGCGCCTCTGCGATACGCACCTGACGGATAGAGTCTTGCACACGCTGCTGACGGGCAACTTCCTCTTTGGAAGGGGTCATCCACATCATCCAGCCAAACAGAATGGCGGCAATGAGAATGAAACCGATTAAACTGTTTTTGTTCATTATAAATCGCTTTTTCCGAAATAAGGTGCAAAGATAGGAAAAAAAACATTGGGTGCCTTTACGACACCCAATGTTTTTCAATGAAGCTTTGATTATCTTCGACAAAATGGATTCGGCTGTGCCGAAGAAATCAATAATATCTGTAGCTCTTCACCTGACCGATGTGGCGTGCGAGGCGGATGACCTGGTTGCTGTAGCCGAACTCGTTATCATACCATAAGTAAAGGATAACGGTCTTGCCATCGGCGCTGACCTTGGTTGCCGGAGCATCGAAAATGCAAGCGCATGAGTCGCCGATACCATCAGATGAAACGAATTCAGTCGACTGGCTGAAACGGATCTGTTCGATGAGGTTACCTTCGAGGCAAGCCTTGCGGAACATTTCGTTCACTTCTTCAACGGTGGTTTCGCGGTCGATGTCGAGAGCCAGAACTGCCAATGAAACGTCAGGCGTAGGAACGCGGACAGCATTGCTGGTGAGCTTGCCCTTCAGTTCAGGCAATGCCTTTGCAGCAGCCTTGCCGGCGCCTGTTTCGGTGATAACCATGTTCAAGGCAGCTGAACGGCCACGGCGCTCTTTCTTGTGGTAGTTGTCAAGCAGGTTCTGGTCGTTGGTGTATGAGTGAATGGTCTCGATGTGGCCCTTGATAATGCCAAAGTTGTTCATAATCACCTGCAAGCCAGGAACGATGGCGTTTGTGGTGCATGATGCAGCTGAGAAAATCTTTTCGTTCTCAAGGTCGAGAGTATCTTGGTTGACGCCATAAACCACATTCGGGATGTCGCCCTTGCCAGGAGCTGTCAGCAACACCTTGGCAACGCCCTTCGACTGGAGGTGACGGGCCAATGATTCTCTGTCGCGGAAAGCACCCGTATTATCAATAAGGAGTGCATCATGAATGCCGTAGGCTTCGTAATCCATATCTTCAGGATTCTTCGATTCGAGGAAGAGAATCTTCTGTCCGTTGACCATCATGGCGTTTTCCTCAATCAGAGGACGGCAGACACCGTGGAAATAGCCATGCACGGAGTCGGTGCGGAACAGGCTGATACGCTTTGCGATATCTTCAGGAGAATTCTTGCGGGTGACGATGGCACGGACACGCAAGGTAGAGCCGTTGCCAGCCATTTCCGTCATTTCACGGCAAAGGATACGACCGATACGGCCGAAACCGTAAAGAATGACATCCTGAGTTTTGTTGCTGCGCGGATTGACATCGATGAAGTTCTTGAGTTTGTCGCGGACGAAATCGGTGACGTTATTGTTATACTTTTCCTTTTCGTCTGTCCATTCTGAATTCAGACGGCCTATGTCGATACGGGCCGGAGCAATGTTTTCGGCCAGCATAGCCTTGGCAATCAGCAGTGAATCCTGCACGCGGACTGGCTTTCCAAGAACGTCTTCGGCACGGAGGTGCTTGTTCAGAATCTTACCCGAACCGCGGTTCACCAACAGCGAACGCAACAGAATCAGTTCAACTGATTTGTCGTACCAAAGTTTACCAACAATGTTAATGAACTCATTAGCAGCCTTTTCATTCTCATTCCATTTACGGAGCGAGCTTTCGTAGGTTTCGTTATTTTCCATGATAATGTGTTTTAATTGATGATTATTATGATGATACTATATGATTTCATATTTAGAATTATTGCAAAAATAGACAATAAAATGAAATGGCAATGTTAAAAAACGAAAAAAATAAAAAACGGTTGCAAACTTGCAACCGTTTCAATTTTTATATCACGAACGATCAATGTCTTGCCTTCAAGAAACTGTAGTTCTTTCCGTAATTCATGTGCTGGCCGACGAAATCGTCAGGATATTCAATCTTGTAGTCAACGGTTTCGCCGTTTTCAACCACAGGAACGATTTCAGGATTGATGAAACCGCCGTAAGGTCTCAGGCCGAGGGCATCGTAACGCTCCTTCACTTCCTTATGAAGCACAGGATCAACCTTGACGGCATATTTTTCGACCAAAGCCTTGCCTGCTTCGTAGTCGCCTTCGCTCTTGATGCGCTGCACTTCGGCGAGCAATTCGCCAAACAGATTGCGCAAAGCCTCATAATCGTTGATGACGAAATAGGTCTTGCCGTTTTCGACTTTCTTTTCAATCACATTGGCTTCCGTGCCGTGTTCGTAGCACCATTCGGAGATGAGCTTGCGGTTCTGCATGTGCGATTCGGTGACATCTTTGCCCAGTTCAACGCGAGCCAACTGTGTCATCAAGCCATTGCGGATATAACCGGCAAATTCAGCTTTGTAGGCTTCCGGATCCGACAAAATGCCCAATTCAACCATCTTAGGATCAGCGCAATAGTAAAGGCCAAACAAGTCAGCGCGGGCTTCTTCCAAAGTGGAGCTGAATTCCTTCAAGGCACCAGGCTGAACGCCAGGCAGCAGCTGACCTGAACCATGACCGAGACATTCGTGGAGGTTGGTGTGAATCACATCGGATTCCGAACCGAATTTCTTGCAGAGGTCGATTTCGTCCTGCGAATAGGCAAACTCAGCCAAGGCACTGCGTGGACTTTCGTCAGCAGCCTTGTCGTAAGCCACCATCAGGTTGGAAATCGTAACCGACTTTGAACCGTAATCCTTGCGAATCCAGTCTGCATTAGGCAGGTTGATGCCAATCGGAGGTGCCGGGAAGCAATCGCCAGCCAATGTGGTGACGATGATGCTCTTTGCCGAAACGCCCTTACATTCCTTCTTCTTAAAGCGTTCATCGACAGGCGAATTGTCTTCGAACCACTGCGCGTTTTCGCTGATAATGTTGGAAATGGCTGTAGCTTCCACATCCTTGTAATCGACAATGGCTTCCCATGTGGCTTTCATGCCCATCGGGTCGCCGTAGTCTTCGATGAAACCGTTGACAAAATCGATGGTCGAAAGTGAATCCTGAACCCAGGCGATGTTGTATTCGTCCCAAGTCTTCAGGTCGCCAGTCGTGTAATAGTCAATCAGTTTCTGCGTGTAGTCGCGCTGAATGTCGTTTTCGGCAACTTCGTTAGCCTTTTGCAGCCAGCCAATGATGGCATTGATGGCATCGCCATAAAGGCCGCCAACCTTATAGACATCTTCATAGATTTGACCGTCTTTCTTGACGAGTTTGGAATTCAAGCCGTAGGAAATCGGCGTTTCATCGTTAGGCTTGCGCATCTTGCCGTAGAAATCTTCCACTTCGGCCTTGGTGATGTCGCCATCGTAGAAGTTGACAGCCGAGTTGACAATAATGTCTTCCTCGCTGCTGCGACGAATCTTGTAAAGTTCGCGGTCGAAGACGACAGGAGTCAGGAAAGCGATGAAATCATCGACGCTTTCGCCTTCGTTCAAAGGCAGCAAGGTAGCATCGCAACCTCTCACCAAGTCAGTGAAATAAGCCTCGGAGACTTCAGGGAAGAACTTGTCTTCAGCATAATGATGGTGAATGCCGTTGCTGAAGAAAACACGCTTTGCATAGACCATGAAATTCTGGAAATCAGTACATTCACGGTCGCCTTGATAGGATTCGATGACAGCCTCGATGGTCTTGCGCACCGTCAGGTTGTACTTGAAGTTCTGGTCGGCGAGGATGTCGCGGCCACATTTGGCGGCTTCGCCCAAATAATAGACGTAAGCCTTCTGTTGCAGCGTCAGCTGATCCCATTCAGGAATCTGATAACGCATGACTTTCAAGTCGGCGAACTCATCGACGAGGAACTTGAATTCCTGTTCTTGCGGCTGAGCCTGAGCTTCGTCGGCAGGCTGCTGAGGCGCGCAAGCGGCAAGCGTCCCAGCCAATCCGATACAAATCATTAGCTTTTTCATTTGATTTAGATTTATGTTATAGAATTTGTTTGCTTAAAAAAAGGCACTGCAAACTTAGGGAAAAAAACTTATCAATGAAATATCAAGTAAAATTTTCCTCAACTGAAATTTGCTATCAGCGGCATTTTTGGCGATTTGAAATTTGCTATCAGCGGCATTTTTGACGATTTGAAATTTGCTATCAGCGGCATTTTTTTTCAAAAACAATTGTCAATCAAATATTTTTATCTATTTTTGCATCGTTATAAAAAATCGAACTATGGAAGAGCATGTTTTCAAGCGCAAACTTTACGACAGAATGCTTCAATGGAAGAATGAAGAGCAAGGAAAAACCGCCTTACTGATTGAAGGCGCAAGGCGCGTCGGCAAGTCAACATTGGCACGGCAATTTGCCCAAAACGAATACAAGTCGCATCTCGTCATCGACTTTTCGAATCCAAACCCGGAAGTCGTCAAGCTGTTCGATGATTACTCGAATATGGACATGTTCTTTATGAAACTGAAACTGGCATGCCAAGTGACATTATACGAGCGCGAATCCGTCATCGTTTTCGACGAAGTCCAAAAAGTGCCGAAAGCAAGGGAAGCCATCAAGCATCTTGTCGCCGATGGACGCTACGACTATATCGAAACAGGCTCCTTGATTAGCATCCAGCAAAACGTCGAAAACATCATCATACCCAGCGAGGAAGAAGCGATTAGTCTTTATCCGCTTGATTATGAAGAATTTCGTTGGGCCTTAGGCGACCATGAAACACTTGACATACTGAGAGAGACCTTCAGTAAAAGAATATCGTTGACCGATGGCATCAACCGAAAACTCATGTTCGATTTCCGCCTTTACATGCTCATCGGCGGAATGCCACAAGCCGTAAACGAATACCTTGAGACGCACGATTTAGGCAGAGTCGACAAAATAAAAAGAGGAATCATCCGCCTGTATGCCAGCGATTTCCACAAAATCGACAAGACCGATAAGGCAAAATCAGTTTTCCTTTCCATTCCTTCCGAACTGCATAAAAACGCATCCCGTTTTCAGATGAGCACGGTAATCGAGAACGTGAAACAATCGAAAGCCTTGGATTTGGTGTACATCATGCAGGACAGCATGACGGTCAACCCGGCCTATCACCTCGATGACCCGCAAGTCGGATTTGAATTGTCGTATGACAGAAGCACTTACAAACTTTATTTGTGCGACACAGGCCTGTTTGTCACCCTGGCATTTTGGGACAAGCAATTCACCGACAACGTCATTTACCGCAAATTGCTAAGTGACAAACTCGATGCAAACTTAGGTTATGTGTACGAAAACGTGGTGGCCCAAATGCTGGTAGCCGCCGGAAACCGACTCTGCTATCACACATTCTACGACGATCAGAACCACCGCTACGAGGTCGACTTCATCTTGTCGCGTTCCAACAAGATTTGTCCAATTGAGGTAAAATCAGCCGGTTACAACACACACAAGTCTTTAGACAAGTTCTGCGAACGATTCTCAAAGCACATTTCGACACGCTACCTCATCTATACGAAAGACTTCCGCCAAGACGACACAACCTTGATGGTGCCCGTCTACATGACTGGTTTGCTTTAATTCTCCGCCATCAGTCGTTTCAGCACAGTCACGAAATCCGAAATATCCTGTTCGGTCGTGTCAAAAGCGCACATCCAGCGCACCACATCGGCATCTTCGTCCCAATCGTAGAAGAAATAATGGTTCTGCAGTTCTTTCCAGACCTTGCGCGGCAATTTGGCAAACACGCCATTGGCCTGAACGGGATACATCACCTTGACGCCCGGAATGTCTTTCACACTGTTATATAATAGCTGCGCCATCCGGTTGGAATGTTCTGCATTGCGGCGCCACAAGTCGTTATCAAAATACGCATCGAACTGTGCGGCGATGAAACGCATCTTCGAGCATAGCTGCATGGCTTGCTTGCGGCGGTATTTGAAGCCATCGGCAAGTTCAGGGTTGAGCAGCACGACCGCCTCCCCCATCATCAGGCCGTTTTTGGTGCCGCCAAACGAAACGGCATCAATGCCAAGGTCGGTCGTCATCTCACGAAAAGTACAGTTCAAGGCAACGGCAGCATTGCCCAAACGTGCGCCGTCGACATGGACATACATGCCGTATTCGTGCGCCAAAGCGACCAAGGCCTTGATTTCATCTATCGTGTAAAGCGTGCCCAATTCGGTAGGCTGCGTGATGGAAATCACTTTCGGCTGGCTATGATGCTCAAAACCAAAGCCGTGCAATTGCGTTTTCACCAACTCAGGCGTCAGTTTGCCGTCGGGTGTCGGCACCGTCAGCAGACGGCAGCCCACTATTCGCGAAGGCGCACCACATTCGTCAACATTGATATGGGCAGTCTCGGCGCACACCACCGCATGATGCGAGCGCGTCATGGCATCGATACAAAGCGTGTTGCAGCCCGTGCCGTTGAAGGCGAAATACACGTTGGCTTGTTCGCCGAAATATTGTTTGAAACGCTTCTCGGTAGCAGCGCAATATTCGTCATCGCCGTAGGCCAAGGCATGTTCCTGGTTGACACGGGCGATGGCTTCCAAAACCTCTGGGCAAACGCCCGAATGGTTGTCACTTCCAAAACCTCTTTTCATAGTTCGATTGATTTTGATGCAAAGATATTGCCTTTTTTTGAATTCCTAATCATTTCTTCTCAAAATGCTGGTAATCCTTTGCGCTGCGCCACAAACCGCCCCAACGGAAGCCATGCGCCTTAAACGCCTTATAACAAGCATCTTGTATGTCAATCTTATGGGAAAAATCCAGATTACGGTCAACGAAATCAGTGGCGTTTTCGGGATAGACCTTCCCTCTTTTCACAAAAGGATTCTGCACGGGATTGACATCGACGGCCAGACCCAAGGCATGACTGGAAAGTGCGTTACTGCCGCTTTTTTTACGGTAATTGAAACACGATGTGTTGTCGGCCAGCATCGAGGCTTCGTCCGAACCTCCGAAATCGTCAATCAGGCGGATGCTGCAAAACTACAAAATTAGTCTGTCTCTTCTTAAAAAAGGAGCAAGATTGCAAATTTTACGCACAAAAAAAGCGCAACTTCACAGCTGCGCCTTTCCAATAAATACAAATAAATCAAAATGTTAAAAAATGCAGGTTTTACCCTGTTTACCTTATTTTGCTTTCGGTTTCCGCCGTTTCGCCAAGGCGTAGGCACCGCCCATTGCGACGAGCAGGGCAAGGCCTTCGCCCAAAGGCGCATAACTGTTTTCCTGGTCAATCTCAACGAAATGATACGGGACGACCGCATTGATGTCGCTTTCCGACTGACGGTTGTTGTAGGCATCTTCATCCACCATGAAAATCTGCGCCTGCGTTGGAATGGCTAATCCGATGAGCATCAGCATCATGAAAGCAATTTTCAAAATCCCGATTTTTCTATTTTTCTTGTAAGTTTTCATATTTTCACTTTTTAATTGGTTACAATTTCAATTGACTATCATTTATTTAAGTAATTGTTCAAGATTAATCTTCAATTTGGATTTCGAGACTGCGAGGCTTCGGAACTTCGAGGTTGCGAGATTTCCCGCATCCACGCGACCCCGTTGCCTCGCAACCTCGTTGTCTCGCATCACCTACTTATAATAATTTTCTGATTCACTGAACGTTGTCCATCCGTCAAACGGATAAAATATATTCCTGACGAGAAACGTGAGACGTTCACGCTGTTTTGCGCACCATACAAATCGGTAGACAGCAGACAATGCCCTTGCACATCGAAGAGTTCCATCCGTCCTTCTCCGTTGACAATCAAATTGTTGCCATCGAAGAAAGCGAACGTTTCGACAAGCTCAGTGTCCGAGTTCTCATTGACTCCGGTGTAAGAAAAGACCAACTTAAAACGCGAAACGTAATCATCCGGCGAAGCCGTGAACTTGTAGCTGTCCGCATTCAGGCAGTCTATGTCCATTCCCGTCTGATTGTCAATCAGATGCAGGTAACTGAACGTGCCGTTTTGCGTGTTCCAAGTCAAGGTGAAAGTGCCGTATTCATCGGTCTTGAACCTTATCGGGACCGAGGTCTCGCCAGCCATCGTGAACGCGATGCTGTAATCGTGGTTGTTGTAATGCGCATACAGCTGACTTACACCGTTTTTCAGCGTCTTGATTTTCTCTGCGCCACCGGCTTCAGGCCGACCTAATTCCACGATGGCATATTCCTTATTGCCCGTGCTTTCGGTCAGGATGAGGTTCACCAACGGATAGGAAGGCTGCGAATCGTCGCCGCGGAACGAGGTGTTGAATCCCTTTGCCGAGCGCATGGCGTTGGTGAACGAAGCCGCTGTGTTGTCCTGCGTGATAACGAAGAACCCCTGGTGCATGTTCACGAAACGCGAAGCCGTGTAGTTGCTTTCGTTCCAAGAAGCATCATAAGCGTAGGTCACATAGCCGCTTTTGTCCTCATCAAGCAAGGTGTAGAAAGCCTTTTCGGGCGATGACCAGATTTTGCCCGTACCCGAATTTTCGTCAGCGAAAGCCTTGAAATCCAGATAACTCTGATACGGGTTGCCCAAAAGGTTCAGTCCCGGACAATGCGCACCCTCTTTCGTGACATCGACATACTGGATTTCTCCATTATTCATAGTGCCGAAAGCCTGCAAATACGACTCATCCTTAATGGCCAGCAAATAACCCTTGCCTGCAATCAATTCCGGTTCATTCGTAAAGTTCGTATTGACGCTAAACTCATCATTACCAGCCGATTGATACACGTTATTTTGGTCGGTATAGCCGTAAGCAATCCATTCGTGCTTGCCATCGGCATTTTCGTCTTCGTGCCAGTGACTTACGCCATTGCGCTTGAAGTTAATCCAATGATACTGAGGTTCATAATAGCAGTAGAAGTCGTAATTTTCGCGCGGCGTGTCGTTCGGGAAATAACCCGAGGCATCATCATCTTCATAGAAAGGATACGTTCCAAACGGCGTGTAATTGGAATCCCACCAGTTATATACCTCAAAATCATTCAGATAGTTGATGCCCAAAGGCGCATTTGCCAAAGGCGTGGCGAACATGTGCCAGTCGGTGGCATCAGGGATTCCGTTGCCTGGATTGGCGCCTGCATATCCTGCGGAATTGTCCAAAGTAATGCCGACGTATGCATTCAAAACCGAAGCCTCATCTTGCAGCAAAGCGACATCTTCGTTGACATAAAGTGTCACATTATCAGGTTGTTCCACACTGACTTGTTCATCGTTGGAAGCATACACGGCAATGATGGCATCGTAGGATTCACCCTCAAAACGCGCAAAGGCTTCATTCAGATTGTGATTGTAATATAAGTCCGAATCCGTGGAACGTGAGGCGACCGTGGCCAGATTGCTCATTTTCAGCACCGGATAATCATCATTAATATCTGATGTCGTGCGCATCCAAGGCAACATTTCTGAGCTTATGGCTTGTGCGTTATCATTCAGAATATCAACAAGATATGCACCACGGAACTCATCGCCAATCCTGTTGTAGTTTTCCGCGTAGGTATAAGGATGCCTTGCCTCATAGAAATAGTCGCAACCGCTCATTGGCGTCGGATCATTGGTCAACATGCCCACGAAATCATCATCGATGAAATAATAGCACTTGTCGATGGAAGCTCCCTCGCATGCCCTATCGGTGAAGGCAAACATACGTCCCGCGCTGCGGTTGGTACGGTTTTCCTTCCTGATGCGAAGGTAGCAGTTGCGAATCGTTGCGGCATTATCTGCCACAAGACCCGCCATCGGGAACGCATTTCCCTCATTGCCAACGAATTTCGAATAGGCATAGCAGTTCATCACCGAAGCATTTTGACGTGCTTCGCCGACCAAGCCGCCCATTTGGAAACCTTGCAAATTGGCTACCGAGATACTGGAATGAAGCACCGAATTGCCATCCAACAGGCCGACCAAGCCGCCCATTATCGTATTGTCTTTCAATGCAATGAGCGTCAATGCGCCCTCGCAACCATAGACTTTGGCCCCATTCATCACCACACCAGCGATGCTGCCCATATAGGCACGGTCGGGCGAAAGCATATTGCCGCTCAACGCAAAGGTGTTTTTCACTTCAGCCGAAGCGCCGCTGACATAGCCGAACAAGCCCATCGCATCGATGCCCGTCATCGCATTGCGCAAACCCGAAATTTCGTAGCCGTTGCCATCAAAGACTCCTGAAAATTTATTAATAGAATTGCCAATCGGCACCCAGATATGCTCATTCATATCGACATTTTCGGTCAGAATTGCCATGGCCGTAGCGTGTGGCTGCGAACCATTGTAGCCGTTCACGTATGAAATCAGCCAAGCCAAATCTTCCTCACAGGTAATCGAAATCGGGTCGGAACCATTCACGATGAACGTTTCAGGCTGTTCCTTAACCACTGTCACCCAAGTCTTTACAAAATAAATCGTATTAGATGACAAATCCAGATTCTGCGCATCGTAATACACGGCATAGATGCCTTGGTCATCATAGAAAACGCCGTTGGCATAGCTTTGCTCGGCCATCACGACCTTATCGGAAAGGGCAATCGGCGTATAATCCCACTCAATCGTCGGGTCTGACGGACTCATTGGGAAATCGTTTTTCGTGATGCCGATGACAGAATTTTCGGTCAGGCCAAATGACTTATCAATATTGATAACCTGTTCAACATTAGCAAGATAGACATTACTCCTGCCACTCGATTTCAAATTGTCCGTAATCGAAACATTGTCCTTCACATTCAAAATGCCATCGAGATAAACGCCACCGCCTTCCACATTGTTAACACGGTTTTCGGAAATGACACTGCCGCCATTCACATTCATCACGGCACCAGATTTCACCCAAACGCCACCGCCAAAAACAGTTGAACTAAGATTGTAATTATCAATAAGATATGTGTTGTTTATGCTTAGTTCTCCATTATTTTCAACGCTCATCAACGGCGCTTCGGGCAAAATCTGCAATCCCAGCGGATTCAAGGCTTCATCAACGCGGCCACTGACACGATTCAGGCCATCCAACTTGATGTTGAACATAGCCAATTCAGACTCGACATCGACCAAAACGCCTTTGTATTGTCCTGGATCCAAGGCACTTGCAGATGACAACTGATGGCCACCCGAATAACGGTAAAGGGTGATGCCCTGCGAGCCGAAACCGCTGCCGTCCCATTCCGAAGCGTTGTAATTGCTGACCGTGATTTTGTCCACAACAAAAACATTATCGCCAGGCGCATAACCCGCTGAAATCACGCCATTTAAGGAATGTTTCGGCAAGTCGGCGAAATGACCGTCGTTGGTATTCAGTCCATTCACGCCATCGATGTACCAATTGGTCGCCTTGCCGCGCTTGTTGACCAAAACCGTAATGTCAAACGATGTGTTTTGACCTTCTTCATAATTATCGAACTCAATGGTAATCAATATCTTGCCAATCAATTCATTCTTGCGAACGAAATTCATGCCGTTGTAGAACAGATCGAATTGCAAGCCGAAACTGCTACGGCCATCGGCTTCACCTAAAATAAAATTCAGAAATGCCGGATTATCATTTTCCATCAAGGCTTTCACATCGTGGAGCGAAGCTTCAGGATTGGTGTTTACATAACCCGAAAGCCAGCCTTGCGTGTTATCATAGGTCAATGCCGGACCGAAACGCATGGCAACCGTCATTGTATCAGGTTCTTGCATATTGGCAAATTCCTCCATGCTGACCAAATTGAATGGTTTTTCATCATCGACATTCTGCACTTCGATTTTCGCAATTCTGAATGTGGAACTCGTCTGTCCTGGCAAAATGGCGTATGGCGGCAAGGCGGCCTTAGCCGAAAAAACCTCATTCTTTTCGCCATTGCCGAACATCAAGGCGTAAAGCGGCTGGTCGAAACTCTGTCGGATGTTCGTAATCGTGTTGACAACCAACTCAATTTCAGTGCTATAAATCAAATTTCCATCGTCATCAAACTGGTCGACAACCACGATGACTGGGGCCAAAACCGCATTGCGGCTCAACTGGTTGCTGTAAGTGAGCTGGAAGGTGAAAATCGGCGTTTTCGTGATGTCGCCTGTCGCGCTGAAACGATGGTTGTTCAGGAAATACTCATCGGAAACCGTACCCACACTCAGCAACATATCGTTTTCAGAATTAACCCATTGCGTTCCGTCAAAATGCTGAATGGCATCAATGCTGCCTTCCGCCTTGATGGACAAGCCAAAGGTGTTGTTCGGCAAACTATTGATTTTCTCCAATTCCACAGGAACGCCCTTAGTATGTTCGCTATCAATATAATAGAGCGAATCGACCTTTGCGAAAATCTGTGCATTAGGATTAGTTGCCGTTTCATCGAAATAAATCCAGTTTGCCTTCGGATTGCCTGTCGCATTTTGCGAAATCTTGGCCGCATCGACAGCCGCAAAGTCATCGCCCCAATCCACACGCGTAATCTTAAAATATTTTCCGAGCATTGGCGGCAACTCGATATGGCAGGTAGTCACCTGATATTCAACGTTATTGTTGCCATTCGACAAAGCATCGAACACGCCTTCACGCCAGTTGTAACCCGCATCGCCACGCACTTCCCAGAAACGGTAAAACTCGCGGTCGTGCTCATAAAGGTCACGCTTGCCGTTTTGCGGCAGATGGTTGATATACGGACCTTGCACTGGCTCGTTGTAATTGCTTGAAGCCGTGGTGTTTCCGCCTTCTGCATCAAAGATATTAGCATCGCGATACGAGACGAAACCGCCATCATAAATGTTCTGTTCAATCCAATAGCCCGAGTAATCGCCGCCATTCAGCTGCGGATTTTCTCGCGTCGTGACCTTCGGTCGCGCAAAGGCAAAACCATATTGGCGCGGATAGACCATGTGGAAAAAGCCCTTCAATTCGCCATACATCCATTCGGAATTGCCGGGATTGCCCGTCTGGTCAGGGTTCCATTGCTTCGGATATTTCACTGCGATATAATCGCCGTTATCAAGACGTATCTTATTGTCAGTCAAAGGATAAAATTTTCCATTATAAGTCACGTTATCGGTCAGTTGGTCGAAATTCACCACGGCATAATCTGATGTAATGGCGTTGAAAAGCGTTTTGCCTTCGGGCAGCATCATGCTCTCCAAAGCAAAAAGGCTGTCGGCTGGATAAAACAGGTCAATCGTACTGTTGTTTACCAATCGCAACTTGTTGAAAACGTACATGATGCCATATTTTTCCGTGGCCAAGACCGAAGTCATGTCGCCCTGACCGAGGAAAGTAATGTGCGCATTTTCCAAATAAACCGAATCAGCACGCTGAATGGTGTAAAGCGAACGCGTGCAAACGCTGTACGTATCTGTCTCATTCTTAGTATCTAAGCCGTAATTGCGAATCCAAATGCGACGGCCCGACTTACCGGCATCACTCGAAGTGCCTGCCCCATAAATGGAACCGCCAATATTCATATAATTACCAGAGAAAGAATGATTTACAGGAGCCTGCATATCGTATTCCGAGCCATCGACATAAATATTGGAATAACCCGAAATGTTCTGCGGGCCAAAAGTGCCGCCCACAACGATTTCACCCCAGTCGGAACCGGCATATACCGAGCCTTCAATATTCAAAGGTATGATGCGCATTGATTCAGCATCGGGTTTATTCACATTATTCTGATTATCAGGTGAATTAAGGATAGCATTTTTACCGATATTCACCGTAACGCTTCCCGTGATGGTGCCGTAAAAGCCGCCGCCATACACGTTTTCGCCGATTTGTCCGCCGCTGATATTCACAAAGATAGCGGACGCTCTAAGGTTATCGGCAGGATTCGGCATGATGACGGTATCGTTTGAATTTTGCGAACCGCCGTAAACATCGCCTTGGACAAGTCCGCCGGTCATATTCACCGTTTTCAAACCCGCCACCAGAACCGTTCCCTGACGGCCCAAAGCGCCGCCGAAAACATTGCCTTCGACCGTGCCGCCTTTCATATTTACAATGGTGCGGCCACCGACAAGACCCAACTTACCGCCGCCGTATACGTTATGACCGACACGGCCATTTTCCACATTGACTTTGGTCGTATTGTAGGCATAATCGTCGCTGGCCAGACGCACCGAACCTTCCTCAGCGCCGCCATAAACGGAGCCTTTCACTACAGCGCGTTCACCGATGGTCACAAAAGTAGTGGTGGCAGGATCGGCTTTGCCTGACAAATCAAGACCTTCTACGTCGCTCAAAGTCCCCTTGCCTGCGCCAAACACATCATTTACCTGAGCCGTGCCCTTCACCGTCACCGTAGCCGTCTGAACCACATCGCCAGCATCACCACCGCCGTAAACATTGCCCGCCACAAGTGCTGCGCCGTCAACCGTAACCGTGGTACTTCTGCCAATTTCGGCTTCGTTGCCCAGACCGCCGCCGTAAACGCTGCCGCCAATACGGGCATCGGCCACACTCACAACAGTTGTCAGCATCACCGAACCTTCCTGACCACCACCAAAAACATGTTCATCAATTTGCGTCTGCGCGCCCGTGATGGTGACCGTAGTTGCACCATCCACCTTGGCTTCACGGCCCAATCCAGCGCCAAAAACGCTCCTATAAACATGACCGCCTGCGACATTCACCAACGGACTGCCACCATAGCCGGCCTGATTGCCGCCGCCATAAACGCAATTATATATCGTTCCACTATTAACATTCACTGAAACAGCATTTTGCGGCGCGCCGTTAACATTATTACAGCCGAACACCGAACCGCCCGAATCATCATCCATCATTCCGAAAACGCCGCCACTCACCATGACATTCACATTACCGAAAACATGAGCCTGATGCGAGTCGTCACCCAAGCCGCCACCATACACATTTCCATGAATATGAGCGTTTTGTATCGTAATGAAAGTATGTTTTGAAGCATCCGGAGCCTCGCCGTTGACCAAACCCAAGGCACTGCCGCCATACACATCGCCATGAATCACGGGATAGGAATTGCCGCTGCCGAAATTAATGTCGATATTGCCCATAACGCGGGTCGGAGCGCCATAACCGCCGCCATGCACGTTGCCCGAGCGGTCGCCCATAGTATGCACACCGATTTCGCCGCCCAAAATATTCATGGTGACATTGCCCGAAATGGTTCCCGTCACATTGGAGCCGCCGAAAACGCCTTTCCTAACCACACCGCCCGTCATCGTGACAACGACCTCATTACCTTGCTTTTGGTTGGAACCGCCAAACACTTTTCCGAAAACCTTTCCGCCTTTCACAGTCACGTTGGCCATTTCGAGCGAATAGCCGAGATTGCCACCGCCGTAAACATTGCGTTCCACAAAAGCATCGTCAGCGATGATGACATTGGTGCTATTCACCTGACCAGTAACAGGTTGATTGGCATTGCCACTGCCTGCGCCAAACACATTACCGCCCAATGAAATATTGATTGGCGTGATGCTGCCGTCGCTGTTGATTTCGGCATTGCCGCCAATATATAAATAGGTGTCGGATGCCAAAGTGCCGCCCGATTGATTGTCATCAGTGCCATTGCAGCCGCCAGCCACCCAGCCATGCACCTTGCCACCCGTGATGACGAACTTTCTGTCGCCACTCGCCGCCGCAAATGCTGCCGCGCCATAGATCGAGCCGCGCACATTGCCGCCTTTCATGCGGATGTAAACCGACTGAGCATCAGCAGGATTCTCTTCATCAATGCCGCCCGCAATACTCAGGAACTGGCCGCCTTCGATAATCAACACGCGACGGCCTACATTGTTGGCATAAACACCGCCTAAACTGATGTAGAAACTCTCGTGCGCATCAGCGATGTTATTGTTTTGCTCCGAGCAGAAATCGCCACTCTTCGCCACCACGCGGAAAGTCTCGCGCGTGCGGTTGGCTTGCGAGAAAGTCGGACGGTAGCCCATAATCATCTCCTGACGGATTTTCAACAGACTGTTGTCATTGGTTGCACGGTCCAAATCGTTGCCCAAAACACCTTTGATGGAATTGGCATCGCCCGTACAATTAGCCGAAATCTGAGGCCCCGTCACATAACCGCGCACATAGGAAAGATAGTTGAAAATGCCACTTTCCAAACGGATGGTATAATTCAAATTGGCTGAGGTTCCGCCATTTATGCCTTGAATGAGATTGGCACAAACGCCGCTCGCAGCAGTATTGGCCACGCCCCTACCCATCACCAGATTATGGTTATTCGCCGTGATGGTGGTCGTATTGTCGTTCATATTGATGTATTCAAACTTGCAATCGTTGCTTAAAGTCACGGTTTGCGGACGGATGTAGCGGTTTGCATTTCTGTAATCGGCTGAACCATCTGGCATTACCATTGAAACAGTAACCTTTTTCGCATTGGCAGCCGTGAGATTCGTCGCACTGTTACCGCCTGTCACGATGATGAAATTGGTTTCATACGAATCGCCTCTCAAATCACTGCTGGCCAGACGATTATTCAATTCGGATGCCGTGCAAGTCACCACGTAGGCTTTTGTCCAGACGGCTTCAAACTCGACCATCATGCGCAAGTCTTCGGAATTTGGCACAAAATAAATCTTTGATTCGGCATCCACCAGACCGCCTTCCGCAATCGTGTTATTGTTGGCGTCCTTAATGCTTCCATAAAGCAAAGTCTTCACGCGCCATTGCGAAAATCCCTGATAATCATTGCCATTTTTTGGACGTTTGGAGAAAGGATTCGGAATCGTGGCATATTCATAACGGTAAGGATAAGCCGCATCTTCGGTCTCCAAAGTCTCCCAATATTCGTAAGTGTCGAGATTCGGATGGTCGACGCCGACAAAACCGCCATTGCCACGATACACGATTTCGACATCGGCGGGATGCAGCGAGTGAATCGGCAGCGAAGCATCGGAATAATAACTCCAGGTGTGGTCTTCCATGTCGTTCAGCACGACCTTATCGGCAAAAACGCCCGAATTGACATCAACCTTTTCAACGGCCACCAATGACGACAAATAACCATCCTTCACAGCAATAGCACGAATCATGCTGCCGATAGGTGCCTGAAATGGAGCGACATACAAGGTTCCATTATGCACATCAGGGTCTGGCCCGTTGATGGTGTAATAAATGGAAACGCCGCTCGTTTCGTGGCTCAAAGTGACAATGGCAGGATTGTCGTGCGTGTAGGAAATCACCGGTTTTTCCAGCATATCCGGATTGAAATAGGTGATGGTTTTTCGGCTTGATGAACTCGTTTCGCCAAACGATGCCACGCAAGTCAGAACGGCCTCCTTGACCGTCGGCACCGCACTGTAATAGTCAACCGAAATGTTTTGACCCTGATTGTCAACGATTCGCGCATCGTTATCCATGTCATTGGACAAAGTCCATTCATAAACGATGCCTTCCGCCGATGGCTGCGGTGCCTGCGGCACCAACACGCCATCCATCAGATAGAAATCGTACTGCTGGCCGCCGTGCGTGAAATGGTAATAGGCATAGCCCGGCGTGTGATAGACCGTTGATGCCGAGTAGTTTTCCATGCCCAATTCATGCACCATATCCGTACCCGAAATGAAAGGTTCTGTCATGGTTTCGGTATGGTCTTCCTCGTCGACGGCACGCAACACCGTGTTGTTCGTGTTGTTGTTGGCCGCCTCCCAGCGCGTACCCGTGAAACGGATGTAATAATAGCGTGTGGTCGAATAACGGTAGTAAATCCGCTCCCCATTCACCGTCCAAGTGGTGGAATTATAGGAAGTGTTGATAGTCAGGCCCGAGGCATAATGCAGGTAATAGGTCGTCTCGCCATCGAGATAGGAAAACTTACCATTGCCCGAGTCGGGGCCTGTCCACAGACAAGTGGCGGCATCGAAGGTCGTCACGTCTGCGATTTGGTTGTTCACATGGGCCAGAAAATGCGAGTTTCCGCCCGTTTCGTAATGGAATACATAGGTGGCGGCTTGCAGCGCGCCATGGCCCAGAACGAAGAGCCACACCATTAATAGTGCCTTCAGAAAAGTAGTTTTTCTTGTCATTTCTGTAAATTTTGATTTGTAGGTTGTCCCCTTAAAAACAATTTCACGCTTCATTTGTTCGTATTTTTGAAGGCGCAAAAATAGGAACCGCGCCCCGAAGCCAAATTGTCGGATTGTCCAACAAAACCTTTGAAAACCAAATGATTGTCAAAAATTTAAGTAAAAAAATTGTCCAAACGTAAAATTTACCTTTTAACAACAAGATTATGGCACTTTATTTCTTCATATTGCTTCCCATCCTCATTGTAGTGACGTTTTCCGCTTTTATCAGCCTGATCGTTTTCATGGTCTCACGATTTGCAAAACGCCACACGGTTTCAAAATCAGGTGATGAAACCACAGAAATCTCTGAAACCCCTGAAGATTCTGAAACCACAGAAACTTCTGAAACTCCAAAAGAAACGCAAAGCACTTTGGAGCAGAACATCATCCATTATCTGATTGATGAAAAGGCCTACCTCAACCCCGACCTCAACATTAACATGATTGCCAGCGACTTGCACACCAACCGTTCCTACGTCTCGATGATTGTCAACCAGAATTTGGGCAAAAGCCTGAAAACCATCGTGGCCGAATACCGCATACAGTATGCGAAGACGCTTTTGCTCGAAAATCCGGAAATGACTTTGGAACGCGTGGCATTTCTGTCGGGTTTCCGCAGCGATGCGCAGTTTGTAAAGAAATTCAAAGAGTTAGAAGGCCTGACGCCACGCCAATGGGCGGCGAAATCCGTTTAGGATGGTAATAAGTAACTATCCTAAATTATTCTACAAAAAAATTCTCATTTCGACTACTTCGACCAACTCAGCACCCAGCTCAATGAGCTGCAAATCAGTTTGCTGTGCTTCGCCTGCTGAGCTTGTCGAAGCATCGAAGCACCGGACTAATAAGTAAACTAATTATGCACACCTACTTAACAAACGCAAATTCCCCAAAACAAATCAATATAATCACTTGTTTTTCAGCAAATTGCAACAACAAACTGCACTAAATTGCATGTTTTTTATAGTCTAAACTGCAGTAAATTGCATATTTTTCATAGTCTAAACTGCACTAAATTGCATGTTTTTAATGGTCTAAACTGCAGTAAATGGCAAGGTTTGGTGATGCCTATGTCTTTTTTCGGGACAAAATCTTCTATAAATCCAGCATAAATGCTGCAAGCGCACCGGCCATTGCCCAATGCGCTTGCGGGGTTCGGTTTTGCGGACGCACGCGGTGCTTCTTTTTCCGGAAAGCTTCGGCTGTCTTCTCCTTCGCGCCACTTGCTGGGCGCTCCGTTTCGACACCCGAAGCTTTCCGTCTGCCCCTATCCCTACTTCTTCCGCTTAACAAGAATTACAGAGCCAGGCGCAGGCCAAGGTTGTAGCCCGCGCCGCCGGGGTCGTCGCTGAGGCGGTACGACACACGGCAGCACCTCGCGAGGTCGTACCAGCCGCCGCCACGGTACACGCGGTAAGAGCCCGATGCAGGGCCTGTAGGGTCGGTCTGCGCGCCGCCGCCGTAGCTGCCGTACCTGTCGCTGCAGCATTCCCACACGTTGCCGCTCATGTCGTACAAGCCAAGCTCATTGGGCGTCTTCGTGCCCACCGCATGGGTGATGCTGCCGCTGTTGCTGGAGTACCACGCCACGTCGCCTATCGTGTTGCTGCCGCTGTACTTGTAGCCTTGGCTATGCTTGCCGCCTCTTGCCGCAAATTCCCATTGCGCTTCCGTAGGCAAAGAGAATTGTTTTCCGTTCAGCTGGCCCGCGCACAATTCGTTCAACGCCGCTATAAAGTTCTGGCAGTCGTCCCAGCTCACCATTTCCACAGGACGCTGGCTGTCGCCCGTGAAATGGCTCGGGTTGCTGCCCATCACCGCCTGCCACAATTCTTGCGTAACCTCAAACTTGCCTATGTGGTAGCTGCTCAAGGTTACCTGGTGTACGGGTCGCTCATTGTCGCATGCTTCACTGTCGTAGTTCTGCCCGCTCGGGCTGGTGCTTTGCGCGCCCATCCAGAATGTGCCGCCCTCTACGAGAATCATCGTGAAGCTTACGCCGTTGGCGGTAAAGTTCAAGTATCCTGGGGTGAAGCTTACATTGCTGCCGTAGGCTGTGCCTTGGCTATTGGTAGCGTAAGCGCGCACATAGTAAGTGGTGTTGGGTGTCAAGTTTATCATCTGGCATGTGAACAAACCGACTCCGGAACCACCTGCAACATGAGAATCATTTATGGTCGGGTTATGGCTCTTGCTCCAACAGATGCCGCGCTCGGTAACGGAGAAACCGCCGTCGTCGGTAACAATGCCGCTGCATGTGGCGGAGGTGACGGTTATGTTAGTCACACTTCCAGTAGTCACTTTCGCCACACCGTCTTTCGTGGTGAAAGTCTTTTCGTTGCCATAGCGTATTCCCAAAGCATTTGTGGCGTATGCGCAGACATGATAGGTGGTGTTCAGTTCCAAACCGGTAAGTTCTATATCAAAGTTGCCCGTTCCATTGCCCGAAGCAATGTGAAAATCGTCAAGCGTTGGAGATGAATTCTTGCTCCAGCATATACCGCGTTCCAAAACGGGAGCATGGCCTTCATCAGTCACTTCGCCGCTGCACTTGGCCGAAGTGGCGGTTATCTCAGTAATGTTTCCTGTCGAAACCACAGGACGGCCATCCAAGGTGGTGAACGTGAGTTCCTCGCCATAAACGACGGAGCCGAGCAAAGGTTTCACGTAGGCCTTGTAATAATATAACGTGAGTTCGACATAATCAATCAAAAGATAGTCAATTGGTTATCGGGACAGGCTTCAACAGAGATGGAAGGTTTCTTAGGGAAGAAGCAGTATGCGGCGATGGCGGCCACGGCGTTGACGATGAAGTTGTT
>JAZQPN010000147.1:0-3615 GCA_045628585.1 Bacteroidales bacterium
CCTTTCAGGTTCGGGAAGGTGCCGAACACACCGATTGAGCCTGTCAGTGTGGTTGGGTCAGCAAAGATATAGTCGCCGTTGGCTGAAATCCAGTAACCGCCAGAAGCTGCGTAGTTACCCATGGATACGATGACAGGTTTAACTTCCTTAGCCAGGTCGAGTTCGTGACCGATGATGGCTGATGCAACGGCGCTGCCGCCAGGCGAGTTGACGCGCAGGACAATGGCTTTTACGTTTTCATCTTCGCGAGCCTTGCGGATGGTTTTCGAAAGGTCTTCGGAGTAGATGTTGCCTTCCTGACCCTTGCCGTCAAAAATCTGACCTTCAGCATAAATGATGGCGATTTCGTTTGCGCTCTTGTTGTCTAATGTGTATGAATCGGCGTATTTTGCATTTGGCACCGCGTTGATTTTACCCTTGCTGCCCGTCAGGCTCTTAAGTTCGGCGAGCATTTCGTCTTTATACATCAGGCCGTCAACCAAATTGTATTCCATGGCTTTCTGGGCATCGGAGAAGGTCTCCATCTGGTCGGCAATCTGGTTGAGTTGTTCAACGCTGATGTTGCGGCTTTGGCTGATGGAAGCGAGGATTTCGCCCCAAACCGAACCCAGCAGCTTGTCCATTTGCTCGCGGTTGGCATCGCTCATCTTGTCAAGGAAATAAGGCTCGACGGCACTCTTGAAACGGTTGTTGGGACCGCGCACAATTTGCATTTCCACATCGAGCTTTTCAAGCAAATGCTTGTAGAACATCACTTGCGAGGCCATGCCGTGGAGGTCGACCATGCCTTCGGGATTGAGGTAAATCTTGTCGGCAGCCGTGGCTAAATAATAGGCACTTTGGCTGTAGTTTTCGCCGTATGTGACGACGAATTTGCCCGATTCCTTGAATTCAATCAGCTTGTTGCGGATTTCCTGCAAGGTGGCTGTCGATGTCGGTATGCTGCTCAATTCCAAATAGATGCCTTTAATATTGGCATCAGTCTTGGCATTCTCGATGTTGTTCAGGATTTGGTTCAAGCCCGTTACATCTTTCGATTCGAGGGTGTTGAAATCGATGCCGGCAAATTCGTTTTCGGAGGTGCGGTCGGCAATTTCATAATCCAATTTCATGTAGAGGACGGAGTTCGGTTTCACGGTCGTCGCCATCTCGGTGTCTTTTGAAATACTTTTGATGAGCGATGAGAAGAAACTGACTTTTACGAAGAAGGTGATTAACAATGCAATCAGTGTGCCGATGAAAGCGGCAATTACTACTTTGTAGAATTTCATTTTGTTGTGTTTTTAGAATTAATGTTGCAAAAGTAGCATTTAATTCAATTGCTTGGCGAAGTTGCAATCTTGCAACCTTATATTTTGCTATTTTTGCAGCAAACTTTTGATGATGGAGACTTGTTACATTCTTTTTGGCTCGAATATGGGCGACAAATTTGCAATTTTCGAACAGGCTTGCACCTTAATTAATGAAAGGTGTGGCAAAATTGTAGGTCTGTCGTCGGCTTACGAGTCGGAGCCTTGGGGTTTTGAGGCCGAAGAATGGTTTTTGAACCGTCTTATTGTCTTGGAGACCGATTTGGATCCGGACAGGCTGATGCGTCAATTGCTTGACATTGAAACTGAATTAGGACGTGTGCGTTTCATTGGGAAAATCGGTTATTCATCACGCACCATCGATCTGGACATCATTTATTATGGTGATTTTGTGCTTCATACGGTGAAAGTCATTGCGCCGCATCCGCGCCTGCATTTGCGCCGTTTCGTGCTGGAACCTTTGTGTGAGGTCTGTCCTGATTTCGTCCATCCGGTTATGCAGCTTACCAACAGGGAACTGCTTGAGCAATGCGAAGATAAACTTGAAGTGAGGAAATGTGAGCCGCCAATGAATTAAAAGCGTATCTTTGCAGCCAATGGAATACAATTACATCGCCATAGAAGGAACCGTGGGCGCAGGAAAGACAACGCTCGCCACTCGCATTGCCAACGATTTCAACGGAAAGCTTGTGCTTGAAGAGTTTGAGGCCGACAAGAATCCTTTTCTGCCCAAGTTCTACAAGGAGCCTGACAAATATTCGTTTCAGGTTGAAATGACTTTTTTGGCTTTGCGTTTTCAGCAGCTGAAAGACAAGCTTGCGAATCTGGATTTGTTTCATGATTTCATCATCTCTGACTATTATGTTGCCAAGTCGCTGATTTTCTCACGCAACAATCTGCAGGAAGATGAATATGAACTGTTTGCCCGTTTCTTCAACATCATTTTCTCGACCATGCCAAAGCCGGAGCTTTTGGTCTATCTGTATTCAGATGTTGAACGTTTGCAATACAATATCCGCAAGCGAGGCCGCAGCTACGAGCAGGAAATTCCGGATGCCTATCTGGAAAACATCCAGCAAGGATATCTCGATTTTATCCGTCAGGAACAGAACAACATGCGGATTCTTATGCTTGATACGAATCGGCTCGATTTTGTTGCCAATGAAAAGGATTACCAAATGATTCTTGAGGCCATTAGCCAGCCTTACGGAATCGGCTTGCACAGAATCACGTTTTGATTGTAGAGACGTTACGGCAACGTCTCTCATGGCGTAATAAAAAAAGGCTGCCAAACGGCAGCCTTTTTTCATGTCATGCTTCTGAAAGATTAGAAGATGTAAACTTCAGCGCGACGGAGCAGAGGCAGGATGTCCTTTTCAAGTTCAGGATAAACATTGATCATGTTCTTGATTTCCTGATCTCTGTTGGAGCCAGCGTTACGGATAACGTTGAGGATGGCATCCTTGTCGGCGATGTTTGAATTTTCAACGAGGGTCATGAAGGTATCCCAGTCAGGACCATTGCCCTTAGCGTTGAATTCGTAATCGGCGGCAGCTTTCTTAGCCTTCTTCAGCTGAGCCTTAATGTCCTTTTCAGCAGCAGTGGCGCGGTCGTCAGCAAGACCATTGTTGTGGTCGAGTTCACCTTCTGGAGAAGCCCAAGCTTCAATTCTGAAGTTCTTGCATTCGCCATTGAGCATTTCCTTCAAAGTAGCTCTTGCAGCCTTGTTCTTGTCATTGTTTCTAATGACTGAGCTGTCCTTAGCGAAGTAGTAGATGAAGTCAGGTTGTGGAGCTGGTTCCGGTTCTGGTTCTGGTTCTGGTTCCGGTTCTGGTTCCGGTTCTGGCTTAGCGATAACGCCGTCAGCAAGCTTTCTTTCGCCACCTTGAGTGAAGTAGGTGTTCTTCACGATTTCGTCCTGGGTTGGGTAGATGGTGCCTTCGTAAACATAGAACATTGGGTTGCCCTTGAGTTCGCTGTTTTCGAGTTCAGGAACGTAATCGGTGCAGTAGTGCTTGGTGAATTCGCCGCCTTCCTTGTAGTTGACGCGGAAGTCGCCTTCGCCCTTAACCTTTTCACCAACGAAGGTGATAGGATCGAGGTCGATTTGGCCACCGTTGTAAGCCAAGTAAGGAGTGAGGTTCATGACAGCTTGCTTTTCGAAGTATTCTTCAGGGATGGTGACGATGACGTCGAAGCAAACCTTACCATTTTCGTCTTCAACCAATGGATCTGGGTTGACGCGCATGGTGATTTCCTTAGCGTCGCGAGCCATCTTTTCGATGTCGCAAGGATTGTTGAACTT
>JAZQPN010000148.1:0-2334 GCA_045628585.1 Bacteroidales bacterium
TGCGGTTTTTAGGAAAAATGTGTCGCTTGTGAGGCTAAGAAGCTGTTTTTGCGAGCAAAACACGGAAAAATGTGTGTGAAATGTGTGTGTGATTTTCGCGTACCATATTGTGTTTTGCTTTATTTTTGCCATTGAACATTAGTGATACATACTATGAGAACAACAAGAATTTACATCCTGCTTGCGCTGCTAATTTCGGCGGCCAATTCATTGCTTGCCCAAAGCACGGTGGGCACAGACTTTTGGATGACCATTTTACCGAATGCCAAATACACCCCCGCTGCATTCAACATGTATGTCTTAAAGCCTGTTGTCAAAATCACAGGTGAAAGACCATGTTCGGGAACCATATCAAACCCGCACACCGGCTGGACAAGGTCGTTTGAGGTTGAGGAAGGAGTGGCAACCGTCCTTGATATTCCGGAAGAACAAGCCTATGCCCAAGACTCTTCGGATTGCGTCCTCGAAACCGCGCTTCATATCCTGACTACAGACTCTGTCTCGGTGTTCGTCGGAAATTATAGAAGGGGCACTTTTGATGTTTCTTGCGCTTTGCCCACCCCCATGTTGGGAAACAACTATATGGTGCAGACTTACGAAGCTTTTGGCAATGATGAAACCACGCGGTCGGTGCTCTCGGTCATTGCCGTTGAGGACAACACCACCATCGATTTCCTGTTGACTTGCAATACATGCAACGGGCATTTTGCCAACGTGCCCTTTTCAGTGACATTGCAAGAAGGGCAGGTTTATCAAATGCAATCGGTTAATTACCAAAACTTTAATGGAAGTCGTGTAACATCCCGAAACCAGAAGCAAAACTTTGCCGTTATCGTGGCAGGCAGAGATGTTTTTGTTCCTGATGATGCCACAACCTGCGCCGACCATGCCGAGGAGCAGATGATGCCCATATCCACCTTGGGCCGTCGTTTCGTGCTGACTCAGACACTTCATCGAAACGCCGACATGATCCGCGTAACGGCTTTGAAAGACCATTGCGAGATTAGGCAAAACGGAACTTTGCTAACCATCATAAATGCAAACCAATGCTTTGATTTTGAAATCACTGCGGATGAGCCTGCTTCGTTTCTTGAGACCTCGGAACCCGCAATGGTCGGCATGTATGCTACGGGAAGCCAATATGAAAATTATTTTGGTGACCCTGACATGGTCATCATCAATCCTGTGGAGCAACAAACCGAAAGCGTCATTTTCCCTACTTTCCGCACGACTTATGTACGAAGGCATTTCATCAACATCGTTGCCGAAACCAGCAAATTATCGGGTATGATGCTGGACACAGTCAATATTTCTTCGCAGTTCGATGTGGTGCCCGGCAATCCTGAATATTCCTATGCGAGGATGGAGATTGAAGACGGGACCTATCGTTTGTCGAATAGTACCGGGGGCTTTTTGGCGTTTGTTTACGGCTATGGACATGCCGAAGCGTATGCTTATTCCGCTGGTGCAAAAATATGGACTTCGGAATTGATGGTGGACAACGAACCTGAACTGGAGCATCCGGTGGGATTCGAGGCCGGTATTGACGAACCCATGAATTTCATGTTGCGTACCAATTACGACATCAGCGAGGCGCATTGGGATTTCGGCGACGGTCAAACGGTCACGACGACAGACCGCATAATGCAGCATAGTTATGCCATTGGTGAAAATTATCGTTTGTCGTGCGACATCTATCGGCAGAACGCGCAAGGACAGTCTGTTTTTGCAGGTCGAGTGAGCACCGTCATTCATGTCTTGCCATACGATCAAATTGAGGAAGCCAACGGTCTGAAACTTGCCATCGCCTACCCGAACCCGGGCGGCAGCGAGATGCACATCCGCACGGCGGTTGAGAATGCCGCCGTGGAGGTTTACGACATGAATGGCCGCCTTGTGGCGCAGCAGCCTGTCACGGAAACCGAAACGATGCTGGATGCCACGGAATGGGCTGCAGGAACGTATGTCTGGAAGGTGGTTTCGGGCGTTTCGACAAGCTCAACGACCCTTATTGAGAGCGGCAAGTGGATAAAGGAATAGGAAAATAATTCTATATTGCATTATATTTGAAAAGGTTGGCTCCAAGCAAGAGCCAACCTTTTCTTTTTGAAGTGCTCTTGTCCTACTATCCGATTAATTGACTATTTTTGCAGTTTGCTTTATTTTGGATATGTCTGCACCGAATGTTTTGATAGGGAAAATCGAACGCTTCGCTAAGAAGTTCTACCTTAACCGCCTGATACAAGGCGTTTTGGTTGGGGCTGTGCTTTGGATTGTGTTCTATCTGCTTATCAACGGATTGGAATATTTTTCCTGGTTTCCGCCGAAAGGACG
>JAZQPN010000149.1:0-15473 GCA_045628585.1 Bacteroidales bacterium
GCTCCGCTATGCTTCGGACTGCACGGCAAATGTAGGTAAATGATTCCCTCGGCGCTCTTTTTTACAAAACAAAATTTTCCTGCAATTTGACCTATAGAAGCATAACTGCTATTTTTTTCCTGCAATTTGACCTATACGCCACAATATTTTGCATTTTTGTTATATAGAAGCAGAAAGTGACAAGAAAATGACAGTTTGGCTGTCCGCTAAACTTTTAGCGGACACCAATAATAAAAAAAAGCAGAAGACCAAAATTCCAGTCTTCTGCTTTTCGATATTTTGCTATGCAACATCTTACGCCTGAGCCGTAGGGCCATTCAAGGTGAACGGAGGCATTTCGCCGCCATCCTTGATATTGCCAAACTGAGCTTCATACTTGCTCAAATTGTCAGCCAAAGCCTTGTAAAGACGCTTGGCGTGCTGCGGGGTCATAATGACTCTTGATCTCACCTTCGCTTTTGGCGAACCCGGCATAAGCTGAACGAAATCGAGGATGAATTCAGTTGGCGAGTGTGTGATGATGGCCAGATTGGAATATTTGCCTTCAGCCACTTCATCAGTCAATTCAATGTTAATCTGATTTTTCTGATTGTTTTCCATAATATTTTTGATTTAAAAAATGGGGACAGAACGCAGTCCATCCCCATTTTGGTTAATTACATATTAGGCTTCCAGAGTTGGAGCAACCTTTGCTTCGTATTCTTCACGTGAACCGACGATAAGGTCTTCGTATTCGCGCAAACCAGTACCGGCAGGAATCTTGTGACCGACGATCACATTTTCCTTCATGCCGAGCAGAGAATCCGACTTAGCGGCGATGGCGGCATTGGTCAGGACCTTTGTGGTTTCCTGGAAGGATGCAGCCGAAATGAAGCTGTCGGTAGCCAGAGCCGCGCGGGTAATGCCTTGCAGCACCTGAGTAGCAGTAGCCGGATTGGCAGGTCTTGTTTCAGGCAACTTCAAGTCCTTACGTTTCAAGGCTGAGGTCTCTTCACGCAATTTCATTGAAGAAATGATCTGACCGGCATGGATATTCTCCGACGCACCTGGATCGATGACAAAGAACTTGCCGTAAATATCATCGTTTTCTTCCTGGAACTTCAGTTTGTTGACGAGTTCACCTTGCAGGAAACGGGTATCACCTGGGTCAATGATTTCGACCTTACGCATCATCTGACGGACGATGACTTCAAAGTGCTTATCATTGATGGTCACACCTTGTGAACGGTACACGCTCTGGACTTCGTTGACGATGTATTCCTGAACCTTCATTGGACCCATGATAGCCAAGATGCTGGCAGGTGTGATGACACCTTCCGACAGCGGCTGACCAGCCTTCACGAAGTCGTTTTCCTGAGCCAGAATCTGCTTTGAAGTAGGAATCAGATAGCGTTTCTGTTCGCCAGTCTTAGCCGTTACGACGACTTCACGGTTGCCACGCTTCAGTTTCTTTTCCAAAGTCACGATACCATCGATTTCGGAAACGATAGCTGGGTCGATAGGATTACGGGCTTCGAACAATTCCTGGACACGCGGCAGACCGCCGGTGATATCGCCACCGCCCGAAACGTTACGAGGAATACGGACGAGCTGGTCACCAGCCTTGATCTTATCCCCTTCTTCGACAACAACGTGAGCATCAACAGGAAGGTCGTATGAAGCAACTACTTCGCCATCAGCCACGATTTCAATCAACGGGTTCTTGGCGCCTCTTCTGCCTTCAATGATAACGCGCTCGTTAAATCCGGTTTCAGCGATGGTTTCCTTACGGAACGTAACGCCTTCTTCCACATTCTGGAAACGGATTTCACCGGCAAATTCGGAAACGATTGATGCATTATATGGATCCCATTCATACAGCTTGTCGCCCTTCTTCACGGTTTCACCGCTTGCAAAGTACAACTTGGCAGCGTATGGGATATTCAGAGTCGTCAGAACGACATCGGTATTGCTGTCGTGCAGTTTCAATTCAGCAGAACGGCCAATGACCACTTGGTACTTCTGGCCATCCTTTTCAGCATTGACTGAACGCAATTCGTCGATTTCAAGATAACCGTCATACTTGGCTTCGGCGCTTGAAGCGACCAGATTCTTGGATGCCTTACCACCTTGGTGGAAGGTACGCAGTGTCAACTGAGTACCAGGTTCACCGATTGACTGAGCAGCGATAACGCCCACAGCTTCACCCTTTTGCACCAATTTGCTGGACGAAAGGTTACGGCCATAGCAGTTAGCGCACACGCCACGTTTCGATTCGCAAGTCAAAACGGAACGGATTTCGACGCTCTCCAATGGTGATTCGTCGATAGCTTCAGCGCGTTCCTCGTTGATTTCTTCGCCACCGGCTACGATAAGTTCGTTAGTCTGTGGATGGAAGACATCGTGCAAGGCAACACGGCCCAGGATACGGTCATATAATAAGGAGTGCTTTCCTGGTTCCTTCTTTTCATCGCCACGTGAAACGGTCAGGCCACGCAATGTGCCGCAGTCCTTTTCGGTAATGATGACATCGTGAGCAACGTCAACCAGACGACGGGTCAAATAACCAGCGTCAGCGGTCTTCAAAGCGGTATCAGCCAAACCCTTACGGGCACCGTGAGTTGAAATGAAGTATTCCAAAACCGACAGACCTTCCTGGAAGTTGGAAAGAATCGGGTTTTCGATAATTTCCGAACCGCCAGAACCAGCCTTCATAGGCTTAGCCATCAAGCCTCTCATACCGCAGAGCTGTGAAACCTGTGCTTCAGAACCACGGGCGCCAGAGTGCAGCATCATGTATACAGGATTGAAGCCTTGGTCATCGCTCGAAAGGACGTTCATCACTTCCTTAGTCAGCTTGGCATTGACATCAGTCCAAAGGTCAACGATCTGATTGTAACGTTCGTTAGGACCCATGAAACCCATCTTTTCGTATTCACGGATTTCTGATGCCTTTGCGTTAGCTTCTTCAATAAGGTTGCTCTTCATGGCAGGAACAAGCACGTTGCCCAAATTGAATGACAAGCCGCCCTTATATGCCATGCGGTAACCCATATTCTTAATATCATCCAAGAACTTGGTGGTGATAGCAGTACCTTCGTGTCTCACCATGTCACCGACGATGGTACGCAGAGACTTCTTGGTCAACAGTTCGTTGATAAAGCCGAAGTCATTAGGAACGACTTGGTTGAAGAACACGCGGCCAACGGTAGTTTCAATCTTCTTAGTGACAATCTGATCGTTTTCGCGGACACCGACTCTCACATTGATGATGGCGTGCATATCGGCACGGCCTTCATTCAAAGCGATGATGACTTCTTCCGGTGAATAGAACGACATGCCTTCACCCTTAACCGGATGGTCAGGCGTGCTTTTACGGGGCTTGGTGATGTAATACAGACCAAGAACCATATCCTGAGAAGGCAGGGTGATAGGCGCACCATTGGATGGATTCAGGATGTTGTGAGAAGCCAACATCAAAATCTGAGCTTCAAGGACAGCGGCATTGCCCAGCGGTACGTGGACAGCCATCTGGTCACCATCGAAGTCAGCATTGAATGCCGTACAAACCAACGGGTGCAGACGGATAGCCTTACCTTCAATGAGTTTCGGCTGGAAGGCCTGGATACCCAAACGGTGCAGCGTAGGAGCACGGTTCAGGAGAATCGGGTGACCTTTCAATATGTTTTCAAGAATATCCCAAACGACAGGATCCTTGCGGTCGACAATCTTCTTTGCCGATTTCACGGTCTTCACAATGCCGCGTTCGATGAGCTTACGAATCACGAACGGCTTGAACAATTCGGCTGCCATATCCTTTGGCAGACCACATTCGTTCATATTAAGGTCAGGACCGACAACGATAACGGAACGGCCAGAATAGTCGACACGTTTACCCAGCAAGTTCTGACGGAAACGGCCCTGCTTACCTTTCAAGCTGTCGCTCAAGGATTTCAGCGGACGGTTGGATTCGGTCTTAACGGCACTTGATTTACGTGAGTTATCAAACAATGAGTCAACAGCTTCCTGCAACATACGCTTTTCGTTACGCATGATGACATCAGGAGCATTGATTTCAATCAAACGCTTCAGACGGTTGTTGCGGATGATGACACGACGGTAAAGGTCGTTCAAGTCGGAAGTAGCGAAACGGCCGCCATCCAACGGGACGAGAGGACGCAGCTCCGGAGGAATGACCGGCACCACGCTCACAATCATCCATTCAGGACGGTTTTCGATATGTGTATTTGCTTCGCGGAAAGCCTCAAACACCTGCAGACGTTTCAGCAGTTCCTGCTTACGCATCTGAGCCTTCACATCATTGGCTTCTGCACGGAGCTTGTCAGCTTCAGCGTCAATGTCCAATGAAGCCAGCAAATCATAAACTGCCTCAGCACCCATCTTAGCGATGAATTTCTTAGGATCATCATCCTTAAGATATTGGTTTTCAATTGGCAGTTGTTCCATCAAGGTAAGATACTGTTCTTCGGTAAGGAATTCCAGTCTCGTAACCGTACGGTTTTCTGAATCGTCCGGAATCGGAGCACCTTCCAAAGCACCGCCTTGAATGATAACATAGCGTTCGTAATAAATGATGGCATCGAGCTTCTTTGTCGGGATCCCCAGCAAAGCGCCAATCTTATTTGGCAATGAACGGAAATACCAGATATGAGCTACCGGAACCACCAGTTTGATGTGGCCCATGCGCTCTCTTCTGACTTTCTTTTCAGTCACTTCAACACCGCAGTGGTCGCACACGATATTCTTGTATCTGATGCGCTTGTACTTACCACAGTGACATTCCCAGTCTTTTACAGGTCCGAAAATTCTTTCGCAGAACAAACCGTCACGTTCAGGCTTGTAAGTGCGGTAGTTGATGGTTTCCGGTTTCAAGACCTCGCCGTGTGAACGGGCAAGGATTGATTCTGGAGAAGCCAAACTGACCGTAATGCTGTCGAAGTTGCTATTAATTGTGTTATTGACCATATATATTCCTTATTATTTTCAAACGTTAGTTTAACAATTCAGGACTTTACCATCCTTATCCTTGAAGGTGATTTCGAGGCCCAAGCCACGCAATTCGTGAATCAACACGTTGAATGACTCAGGAATGCCAGGTGTCTCGAAGTTAGCGCCCTTGACGATGGCTTCGTAAGCCTTGGCACGGCCATTGACGTCATCTGACTTAATGGTAAGAATTTCCTGCAGCACGTTGCTGGCACCGAATGCTTCCAAAGCCCAGACTTCCATTTCACCGAAACGCTGACCACCGAACTGAGCTTTACCACCCAGAGGCTGCTGCGTAATCAGCGAGTAAGGACCGATTGAACGAGCGTGCATCTTATCGTCGACCATGTGGTGCAGTTTCAGCATGTAGATGTAACCCACTGTTGCAGGCTGATCGAAAGGCTGACCTGTTTCACCATCATAAAGCTGCATACGGCCATTGGCAGGCAGACCAGCCTTTTCCATATAACCGTTGATTTCGTCAAGCGTTGCACCATCGAAAATAGGTGTAGCAAACTTGAGGCCCAGTTCATGACCTGCCCAACCGAGCACGGTTTCATAAATCTGACCCAAATTCATACGTGAAGGCACGCCCAGAGGGTTCAGAACGATATCGACAGGAGTACCGTCAGCTAAGAAAGGCATATCTTCGGCACGCACAATCTTCGAAACGATACCCTTGTTACCGTGACGGCCAGCCATCTTATCACCAATCATCAGCTTACGCTTCTTGGCAACATAAACCTTAGCCATCTGGACGATGCCATTCGGCAATTCGTCACCGACACCGGCGGCATATTTTTCACGGTTGAACTTACCTTCGATTTCCTTACGCTTCACAATATAGTTGTCGATGGTAGCGCACACGAGTTCGTTGGTCTTTTCGTCGGAAGTCCACTTCGTAGGATTGACATTGAGGAAATCAATTTCAAGCAAACCCTTTGCCGTGAATTTCACCTTCTTGGCAACTAAAGGATTCGACTTGAAGTTTTCATAAACGCCACATGAAGTATGGTTGCCGAGAATCTGCATCAGCTTGTCAACCAGGACGTTCTTCAATGCTGCAAGCTCTTTTTCGGCTTCAGCATCAATTCTTGCCATATCTTCCTTATCCTTGGCACGCGACTTACGGTCTTTCTGCAAGCGTGAGAACAGACGTTTGCCAATGACCACACCCTTCATCGAAGGACCGGCCTTCAACGAAGCGTTCTTCACATCGCCAGCCTTATCACCGAAGATGGCTCTCAGGAGCTTTTCTTCCGGTGTAGGATCGGTTTCGCCCTTAGGCGTAATCTTACCAATCAGGATGTCGCCTTCGGTAACTTCGGCGCCAACACGAATCAAACCGTTGTCGTCCAAGTCCTTAGTGGCTTCTGCACTGACATTCGGAATATCGTTGGTCAATTCTTCAAGACCACGGCGCGTGTCACGCACTTCGAGCGAGAACTCTTCAACGTGAATTGAAGTGAAGAGGTCTTCCTTAACGATACGTTCCGAAATCACGATAGCATCCTCATAGTTGTAACCCTTCCAAGGCATGAAGGCAACCTTCAGGTTGCGGCCCAATGCCAGGTCGCCATTCTGAGTGCCGTAACCTTCGGTCATAATCTGACCCTTAGTGACGCGCTGACCTCTACGGACGATAGGTTTGATATTGATGCTCGTACCTTGGTTGGTGCGGCAATACTTGGTAAGCATATAAGTCTTCACATCATCATCAAAGCTGACCAGACGCTGTTCATCGGTGCGGTCATATCTGACGACAATCTTAGTGGAATCGACGAAAACGACTTCACCATCGCCTTCAGCCATGGTAAGCACGCGGGAGTCGCGGGCCACATAGCGTTCGATGCCGGTACCGACGATAGGAGCTTCTGGATTCATCAACGGCACAGCCTGACGCATCATGTTGGAGCCCATCAAGGCACGGTTAGCATCGTCGTGCTCCAAGAATGGAATCAAGGAAGCAGCGATTGAAGCGATCTGGTTAGGACCGACATCCATCAAATTGATTTCCTCTGGAGGAACAATAGGATAATCGGCAATATAACGCACCTTGATTTCCTTGTCGATGAATCTGCCTTCATCATCAACCGGCGTTGTGGCCTGAGCGATGATCTTATCCTCTTCCAGTTCGGCGGTGAGATAAACAGGATCCTTTGAGAAATCAACCTTACCATCAACGACTTCACGATAAGGAGTTTCTATGAAACCGAGGTCATTAATCTTTGCAAACACGCAAAGTGATGAAATCAGACCGATGTTAGGACCTTCAGGAGTTTCAATGGTGCAAAGACGGCCATAGTGTGTGTAGTGAACGTCACGCACTTCGAAACCTGCACGGTCACGCGACAGGCCGCCAGGACCCAAAGCGGAAATACGGCGCTTGTGGGTGACTTCTGACAGCGGGTTCGTCTGGTCCATGAACTGTGACAGCTGGTTGGTGCCAAAGAACGAATTGATGACCGATGAAAGGGTTTTAGCATTAATAAGGTCTGTAGGTGCAAACACTTCATTGTCGCGCACATTCATTCTTTCGCGAATGGTGCGGGCCATACGGGCCAAACCGACGCCAAACTGAGCCGAAAGCTGTTCGCCAACGGTACGGATACGACGGTTGCTCAAGTGGTCGATATCATCGACATCGGCCTTGCTGCTCAGCAACTCGACCAAATACTTGATGATGGCAATGATGTCTTGCTGCGTAAGCGTTCTCGTATCGAAAGGAATATCGAGATTCAACTTACGGTTGATGCGGTAACGGCCGACCAAGCCCAAGTCATAACGCTTATCAGAGAAGAACAGCTTATTGATGACATCGCGGGCGGTTTCCTCATCGGGCGGTTCGGCATTACGCAACTGGCGGTAAATATATTCGACTGCTTCGAGAGCAGAATTACATGTATCTTTTTGTAAGGTATTGAAAATCACAGAATAGTCGGACACCTTTTCTTCAGCCGACTGGTCGATGTGCAGGAGGATGGTCTTCACGCCTGAATCGACGATTTTCTGGATATGTTCTTCTTGAAGCTCAACATCACGGTCGATGATGACTTCGTTACGTTCAATGGATACGCATTCACCAGTATCTTCGTTTACGAAATCTTCATAATAGCTATGAAGCACTCTGGCAGCCAGTTTGCGGCCACAAACGCGCTTTAAGCCAGCCTTGCTAACCTTAACTTCTTCAGCAAGGTTGAAAATGTCAAGGATGTCCTTATCGGTTTCGTAACCGATGGCGCGCAACAAAGTGGTGATAGGCAATTTCTTTTTACGGTCGATGTAGGCGTACATCACATTGTTGATGTCCGTCGAAAATTCCATCCAAGAACCCTTGAAAGGAATGATACGGGCTGAATACAACATGGTGCCGTTGGTATGCTGGCTTTGACCGAAAAACACGCCAGGCGAACGGTGCAATTGAGATACGACGACGCGTTCTGCTCCATTGATGACAAACGTACCACGAGGCGTCATGTATGGGATGGTTCCCAGATAAACGTCTTGGGTAATCTGTTTGAAATCGTCCTGCTGATCAGCATCGTTGCACGACAACCGTAATTTAGCTTTTAACGGGACGCTATAGGTAACGCCACGTTCGATGCATTCCGCAATGCTGTAGCGCGGAGCATCAATATAGTAATCGAGGAACTCGAGTTCAAAATTGTTTCTTGCGTCGGTGATAGGGAAATTCTCCTTGAAAACCTTGTACAGACCCTCGTTCTTTCTGTTGTCAGGGTTGGTTTCAAGTTGGAAGAATTCCTTGAAAGACTGAAGTTGAATGTCCAGAAAATCAGGATATTCAAAAGGCTTCTTAATTGACGCGAAGCTAATTCTTTCAGTTGATTTTGTATCCAATGTATGAGTTATTTAAGGGTGAAAAAACGTTAAAGACGTATGAAAATAAGGGGGCGCAATCGCTTAAAGCGAATAATAGGCACAAACCTCAGTCCCAAAAATCTGTTTGGAACTGAGGTTGAATGCCACAAAACTTGCGGGAAATAAATCCTTCTTATTTAACTTCAACTTCTGCACCAGCTTCTTCGAGTTGAGCTTTGAGTGCATTAGCTTCGTCTTTGCTCACACCTTCCTTGATAGCCTTAGGAGCAGCGTCAACCAATTCCTTAGCTTCCTTCAGGCCGAGGCTTGTGAGTTCCTTCACCAGCTTAACGACTGCCAGTTTCTGAGCACCGGCTGACTTCAGGATAACATCGAAAGAAGTCTTTTCTTCTGCAGCGGCAGCTTCGCCACCAGCAGCTGGAGCAGCAACAGCAACAGCAGCAGCTGCAGGTTCAATACCGTATTCTTCTTTCAAAATGGTAGCGAGTTCGTTTACTTCCTTCACGCTAAGATTCACTAATTGTTCAGCAAAAGCTTTAAGATCTGCCATTTTACTTCTATTTTTTAAATTGTTAATAATTTACTTGTTAATTTGTTGCGAATGTCGATACATTCAATTTTTTATTCTGCTTTGTTTGATAATGTTTCAAGAATACCGCACAGTTTCTGACCACCTGACTGCAAGGAACCGATAACATTCTTGATAGGTGACTGCAACAGGGCGATGACGTCGGCGATGAGGTCGTTCTTCGATTTAACGTTGCACAGAGCGTCAATCATGTTGTCGCCAATGTAGCAGCATTCTTCGATGAAAGCGCCCTTCAGGATAGGACGATCATTGGTCTTACGGAAATTCTTTATCAATTTTGCGGGAGCGTTGCCGGTCTCGCAAAGCATGACGGCTGTTGAGCCATGAAGAACGTCATAAAGGCTGTCGAAATCCTTGCCTTCCATCTTCAGCATAGCTTTATGCAGAAGAGCGTTCTTTACGACCAACATCTTAATGCCACTATTGAAGCATTGTCTTCTCAGTTGGCTGGTCTTTTCAGCGTTGAGGTCTGAAACATCAGTCAGATAGAAGTTAGGACAAGCTTGCAATTCGCTGAGTATGGAGTCGATAACTATATTTTTATCTTCTTTTCTCATTTCAATAACTTCCTTTCAAATTTAGATTGCTACTGATTTTAAATCGATCTGCACACCCGGGCTCATGGTGCTAGAAACATATATGCTCTTCACATACGTGCCTTTAGCAGCTGCTGGTTTCAATTTGATAACGGTCTGGATCAATTCCTTGGCGTTATCAAAGATTTGTTCTGGAGAGAAACTGACCTTAGCGACACCGGCATTAATGATACCATACTTGTCGACCTTGAAGTCGATCTTACCGGCTTTAACTTCTTGAACAGCTTTTGCTACATCCATCGTAACAGTGCCAGTCTTTGGGTTTGGCATCAATCCACGGGGACCGAGGATACGGCCAAGAGCACCAACTTTAGGCATGATGTTAGGAGTAGTGATCACTACGTCAATATCGGTCCAACCTTCCTTAATCTTCTGGATGTATTCATCCAGGCCGACGTAATCGGCACCAGCGTCGATAGCTTCCTGAGCCTTGTCAGGGTTACAAAGAACCAAGACGCGGACAACCTTACCAGTACCGTGAGGGAGTGTAACGGAACCACGGACCATTTGATTGGCCTTACGTGGGTCGACACCCAGACGGATGTTCAGGTCGACTGAAGCATCAAATTTGGTGTAAGTGATTTGTTTTACGATATTAACCGCTTCACTTAAGGAGTAACTCTTGCTTTTGTCGAACTTAGCTAAAGCTTCTTTCCTTTGTTTAGATACTTTTGCCATTTACTTAACTTTTTGTTGTTCTACAAATGCATTAAAGACTTAGTCTTTCTTTAAAGGTGATTCGCCTGTAACCTTGACTCCCATACTACGGGCAGTACCAGCAACCATCGACATAGCTGATTCGATGGTGAAGCAATTCATATCCTTCATCTTGTTGGTAGCAATTTCACGAACTTGATCCCAAGTCAATGAACCGACCTTTGAACGGTTAGGTTCCTTGGAACCACCCTTGATTTTACCAACTTCGAGGATGGAAACAGCCACTGGAGAAGCCTTTACGATGAAATCGAAAGACTTGTCCTTGTAGACAGTAATAATGACTGGCAAAACCTTACCAGCCTGATCCTGTGTACGGGCGTTGAACTGCTTGCAGAACTCCATAATGTTCACACCTTTGGAACCTAATGCAGGACCAACGGGTGGAGCAGGGTTCGCGGCTCCTCCTTTAATTTGCAGTTTAATTAATCCGCTTACTTCTTTTGCCATTTTTTAATCCTTAATTAAAATGTCATAAGGAAACACTTACTTCACATACAGGTTAGCTTTCCATCTTAACTTGGAAATAACTCAGTTCCAGAGGGGTCTTGCGTCCGAAAATCTTAACGGCGACTTTCAGTTTCTTCTTCTCAGGGATGACTTCCTCGATGATGCCAGAGAAAGTGCTGAAAGGACCATCGTTGACAATGACCGACTGGCCGACGACAAACTCCAAGTCGTTTCCTTCACCCATCTCCTGAAATTCATCCATCTTACCAAGAAGACGATTCACTTCAGCAGGACGGAGCGGATCCGGCTCGCCTTTTGTGCCAAGAAAACCGATGACATTAGGCACGTCCTTGATGACGTGAACAACCTCACCCGTCAGGATAGCTTCCACAAGCACATAACCCGGCAGAAAAGTGCGTTCTTTCGAAACCTTTTTGCCGTTACGTACTTCATAGACCTTCTCCATCGGAATAAGGATGCTGGAAATAGAATCCTGCAGATTCAGCCTCTTGATTTCGGATTCGAGATATTCCTTTACCTTTTTCTCCTTACCAGTAACGGCCTTCACCACATACCACTTTTTCTCACTATTGCCACTCATTTCCAAATCAAATTAGATTGTTAGCCTATAAATGCTTACTAAAGATTCAATATACACCAATCAGAAGAGTCTATAGAACGCTTCCAAAATGTGTTGAAAAGAGAAGTCCATCAAGAAAACCACCAAAGCGATTATCAGGGAAGCAATGGACACAACGATTACGCTACTTTGTAATTCTTTCCAAGTTGGCCAAGAAACCTTGTCCTTCAACTCGGTGTAGCATTCCTTAATGTAGTTTACGAATTTCATCTTGTATTGAATCTTAATTAAAAAAGCACGGGCGGAAAGGCTCGAACTCTCGACACTCGGTTTTGGAGACCGATGCTCTACCAACTGAGCTACGCCCGTTTAAAAGGGAGGTGAGGTTTGGTCACCTCCCTTGTGCTATTGATTTATAAATTAGTCGTCAATGATTTCGATAACCTGACCTGAACCAACGGTACGGCCACCTTCACGGATAGCGAAACGCAGACCTTTATCCATTGCGATTTCAGCGATCAGCTTAACATCGATAGTGACGTGGTCACCTGGCATAACCATTTCCATTCCTTCTGGGAGGGTGATTTCACCGGTAACGTCAGTTGTTCTGAAGTAGAACTGAGGACGATACTTGTTACGGAATGGGGTGTGACGGCCACCTTCTTCTTTTGACAGAACGTAGACCTGGCCCTTGAAGTGGCTGTAAGGCTTCACTGAACCTGGCTTTGCGATAACCATACCACGACGGATTTCGTCCTTGTCGATACCGCGGAGCAACAGACCAGCATTATCGCCAGCTTCACCTTCGTCCAAAATCTTACGGAACATTTCAACACCGGTAACGACTGACTTCAGCTTTTCAGCACCCATACCGAGGATATCAACAGGATCACCAACGTGGATGACACCAGTTTCGATACGGCCAGTAGCAACGGTACCACGACCTGTGATTGAGAACACGTCTTCGATAGGCATCAGGAACGGTTTATCAACGGCGCGCTGTGGTTCTGGAATCCAGGTATCGCAAGCTTCCATCAATTCGTCGATTTTGCCAGACCATGCTGGGTCATCATTCAGAGCACCCAAAGCTGAACCACGGATGATAGGAGTATTGTCAGCATCGAATTCATACTTGCCAAGGAGGTCACGGACTTCCATTTCAACCAATTCGAGCAATTCAGCATCATCAACAAGGTCGCACTTGTTCAGGAACACAACCAGACGAGGCACACCGACCTGACGAGCGAGCAGGATGTGCTCACGGGTTTGTGGCATAGGACCGTCGGTAGCAGCGACAACGATAATAGCACCGTCCATCTGAGCAGCACCGGTAACCATGTTCTTAACATAGTCAGCGTGGCCAGGGCAGTCAACGTGAGCATAGTGACGATTTTCGGTCTGGTACTCAACGTGAGCTGTATTGATGGTGATACCTCTTTCCTTTTCTTCTGGAGCTGAGTCGATTGAGTCAAATGACTTGACTTCTGACAGACCTTTCTTTGCAAGGTGCAATGTGATAGCAGCTGTCAAAGTGGTCTTGCCGTGGTCAACGTGGCCAATAGTACCAATGTTGACGTGCGGTTTAGTTCTTTCGAATTTTTCTTTTGCCATTGTTCTATTTATTTACTTAAGGTTATACTTTATAATTCTTACACGAAAAATCGAGCCGATGGGGAGAATTGAACTCCCGACCCCTTCCTTACCAAGGAAGTGCTCTACCGCTGAGCTACATCGGCTTGTCATTCATCTGAGCGGAAGACGGGGCTCGAACCCGCCACCTAAAGCTTGGAAGGCTTTCGCTCTGCCAAATGAGCTACTTCCGCTTGACTTGTGGGGGAAGGTGGACTCGAACCACCGAACTCATCCGAGGACAGATTTACAGTCTGTTGCAATTGCCACTATGCGACTCCCCCGCTTTTTTAACTGAGCCGGTAGACGGACTCGAACCGCCGACAGGCTGATTACAAATCAGCTACTCTACCAACTGAGTTATACCGGCATCATGTAAAAGAACATTGTTTCGCTTCTTAAAGCGCACTCCCTCATTGCTGAAAGAGTGCGCAAAAATACTCACTTTTCTTGAATCCACAATCAATTTTGGAGATTTTTTTCAAAAAAAATTGAATTTAAAGTTTATAACACTATAAATCAACATGTTATCACTTTGCAATTTTACCCTTATATTTCTCCAATTGCTTCTTCAGAGCGTCGACTGCGGTGTCAACTGACTCTTCAAAGGTCTTTGATTGTTTGCTTGCGAACAGGTCTTCACCCTTCAATGCGATGCGAATGTCGGCGATCTTGTTTTCCGGCGTGTCGTTGTTGTCTAATTTCAGGTTGACTTCAGCGCCAATAACCTCGGCATATTTTTCGCAAACCTTCTCCACTTTCTTCGTGATGAAGTCTTCAAGTTTTTGATCAGCCTTGAAGTGAACTGAGTTAATCGTTACGTTCATAATAGACTCCTTTCTTTAAATCACCCTTTCGGGTGGGCTTGTTTATGAATTTTCTTGAGTTGTTCTATCGTTGTATGTGCATATATCTGTGTTGACGACAGGTCGGCATGGCCCAGCAGTTCCTGAATGGCACGCAAGTCGGCTCCTTCGTCGAGCAAGTGCGTCGCAAAAGTGTGACGCAAGACATGCGGACTTTTCTGTTTCAAAGTGGTCACGCCCTCCAGCATCTGATGCACCTTATTATATATATAATAGGGTGTCATCTCCTTCCCCTTGTCGTTCACGAGCAGACGGTCGTCATGTTCGGGAAACGCCGCATCGCGCAACTGCCTGTAGTGGTCAATCATGCCGAGCATTTTATGACTTAACGGAACAAAACGCGTTTTATTGCGTTTGCCAACGATTTTGACTTTCATTTCCGCATTGTCGACGTCGGCATCACGCAAACCGCGCATTTCGGCCTGACGCATGCCGGTCTGGTACAATAATTCAAACAAGAGTTCGTCGCGTTTTGTTTCAAAGTCATCAGTTTCGGGAAACGCTATTTTCTCCATATCCGATTCGGGCACGAACTTCACCAATGGTTTCGGCAGTTTCAGCGACTTCACTTTCACCATCGGGCTTACGCAAATGAATTCTTCGCGAAGGCAATACTTGTAAAACGACCGCAAAGTCGAAATTTTTCTATCGATGCTTTTGTTGGCCAGACCATTTTCCTTGAGCGAAGCCATGAACGATTTCACCATGACGGCTGTGGCTTGGAGCAAATCGCTGGTTTCGTATGTCTTTGCAAGATAATCCGAAAACTCCTCCAAATCACGGCGGTAGGCCTTGACAGTCAGCGGAGAATAGCGTTTTTCAGCTTGGATATATGATGCAAATTGGTCGATGAGCATAATAAAAAAACTTCGTTGTAAAAGTAAGCAAAAAACTGCTTATACAACGAAGTTTTCCCTAAAAAAATTATTTTCCTACGAGGGGAGAATTACATATTCTCTTCAGCTTCACGGAGTTTCTGCACATACACAGCCTTCATGTGAGCGGCACGCTTCAGCACTGATGGCTTGGTGAATTTTTGACGTTCGCGCAATTCTTTCACGACGCCGGTCTTTTCATACTTTCTCTTGTAGCGCTTCAAAGCTCTGTCGATGCTTTCGCCTTCTTTTACAGGAACAATAATCATTTTAAAACACTTCCTTCTTTTAATGGTTAATAATAAAAACTTAATTTTGAGGGTGCAAAAGTACAACTTTTTCAAATGC
>JAZQPN010000150.1:0-6180 GCA_045628585.1 Bacteroidales bacterium
CACAAGAAAATCACGATGGTGCGGTTCGTCATCGATGGAAAGACTTTCAAGGATATGGAAATCTTCGAAATGGACAGGAACAGGGCGTTTTAGGACACGCTTTCATGAAAACAAAAAACTCCGCCTCAAAACTGAAGCGGAGTTTTTGTTATGCTCAGACTTGCATCAGAAGCTCAATGTCAGGCCTATGCCGCCAGGCGTAAAGCCGAAGCTAAGGTCCGCGCCTTCATTAGTCGACTGATCACCTAAATGCATATTATAGATGTTTGCCGCCTTCACGACATGCCCATCAGCTAACGAAGAAAAGCCGATGCCTATAGCAGCAACCCCAACGCCAATTCCCGCCAAATATGCAGTAGATGCGTTAGCTCGCCCCGTTATAGCCTCTCCAAGAGCCCAACCGATGCAAAAGCCGCCAGTATAACAAAAAATGCAACTAAACACCTCATCGGTATCGGCCAGCCGCATCTGCCGACGTGCATCAGGATTGGCATCGACGATGCCGCTAATTTGATTCATGGTGAGCTCGATGCCCGACTTTTCAAATTTGTGGCCGCCAAAGACCTTAACAATGGAAATTGAATCGCTGTTCGTCTGTGCAAACGATGCCGACACGCCAAAGGCCATCAGCATAAGGAATAATAATGTGAACTTTTTCATAGCATTTAAATATTTGAAGCTTATAATCTTATCTATCAACAAATCATCAATTTGTCTTCACCAACTTCAATGTCTGGTTGCCATATTCCGACTGCGCTGTAATGAAATAGATGCCAGCACCCAAATCATTCAAACGGTTTTCCAACGAAGTGTGATTCAAGCCGTTGAAATGATGGGCAAAGACAAAACGGCCCGTGTAATCGTAAACGCTAAGTTCAGCCTTCACGCCTTCTTTCAGCGCAACCCTCACATTGCCCGACGACGGATTCGGGTAAACGCTGATGATTTCAGAGACCTCGCTTGGTAATTCATGGACAGGAAGGATATCCAATCCTTTCACGAAATCAGGAATACCGTAACCATATTTATTGCCTGGATTTTCGAAGCGATCGGAACATTCGCGCACAGCATCGCGGATTTCGGCTGCCGTAGCATTCGGGAAAGCCTGCCAGAAGCAAGCCACCATGCCAGCCATGACAGGGCAAGAAAACGAGGTGCCGCTGCCATGATAGTAGCCGCCATCGGAACTGGCAACGTATGTATCGTACCCCATAGCCATCACATCAGGCTTGATGCGGCCATCGTAAGTCGGGCCGACTGAACTGAAATACGCACGGTTGCCATTTTCATCGACTGCGCCAATCGTAAGAACGCCATCCGAATCGGCAGGAATGCCTAAGGTACATTCTCCGTTCCAGCTGTCGCCCTCGTTGCCAGCCGAATTCAGGCAAACCATGCCACGGGTAGCGGCAATGTTGGCGCCGATGGTCATCGGAGCGGTCTGACCGTCATAATGTTCGAAAGGATGGTTCCATTCCGACATGTCGAAATCGATATAACCCAAAGAAGTGGAGCACACATCAACGCCAAGGCTATCGGCATATTCGGCGCCCGAAACCCAGTTGTATTCCTCGATGATGTTTTCCTGATTGCCATCTTCAGTATGAATCAGATAGAAAGAAGCCTTCGGAGCTGTTCCGACAAAAACATTCGGTTCGTAACCGCCGATTGTACTAAGGCATGAAGTGCCGTGAGAACTTTGGGTATAGACCGAAGTGCTGCCATACACAAATTCGCGCGTGCCCAACAGACGGCCTTCCTCCCTCATGTTGTCAAAAGCTGGATGTTGGTCTGCACCAACGAAACCGCCATCCAGAACGGCTATAACCATGCCTTCGCCCTGATAGCCGCTATCGTGCAAGGCAATGCCGTTCAGCTGATTGATTTGCGTGTAAGCACCGCCATAATAACCTCTCATCGGATTTTCGGCAGGCGAAAAATCCATTTCCTTCGCCAGCCAGCGTTCTTTCATGCGCTGGGCTTCCGGATTATTCACGCAAGCTCTTGTGGTTTCAACAAATTCCAAAGCCTCAACAGCTTCAAGCACTGCAGGATTGGTGATTCTTACCGTCACGCCATTCAGCCATTTGGAAGGATTGATGAGTTCGGCACCACAATCGGCCACGGCCTGCAAATACTGCGGATTGACAGGAATATCGAATTCATCAATTGCAATTCCTTGATTGGCACGGCGTTGCAAGGCCCTTTGGCTCAAATACGCTTCCGGATTATCAATGGAATAAGGCGAGTTATCCTTATCGCTGAACTGAATCCAATAAAAATTCGATGCGATTTGGGCATTTGCCATGAATGCAATTCCTAAAAAAAGGAACAAAAAAGACAGTTTCTTCATAGTGACATAATTATAATAAGGTGCAAAAATACATTATTCTTCAATCCGTATTTCAGCATTATTGATTATTTTTGCCGAAAATTTCAATCATGCGTATCGACATCATCGCCATATTTCCAGAAATGTTTGAAGGTCCCTTCACCGAATCCATCATCAAACGCGCTGTCAACAAAGGCATCGTCGAGATTGGATTGCACAATCTGCGCGACTACAGCACCGACAAGCACCATAAAGTCGACGACTATTCCTTCGCCGCCGGAGCCGGAATGGTGATGATGATTGAACCTGTCGACAACTGCATCAGCCAACTGAAAGCCAAACGCGATTACGATGAGGTGATTTACATGAGTCCCGATGGCGAACTGCTGAACCAGCCGCTCTGCAACCAGCTTTCGATGAAAGAAAACCTCATCATTCTTTGCGGTCACTACAAAGGCATCGACGAACGCATACGCGAACACCTGATTACCAAGGAAATATCCATCGGAAACTACGTCCTTTCGGGCGGTGAATTGGGCGCAGCCGTTTTGGTCGACAGCCTCGTCCGCTTGATTCCAGGCGCCTTAAACGATGAGACCTCTGCCCTATCCGACTCTTTTCAAGACGGTTTGGTGTCGCCGCCCGTCTACACGCGGCCACGCGAATACAAAGGATGGGAAGTGCCGGAGATTCTCCTTTCGGGCAACGACCTGAAAATTCAGGAATGGAAAATGGAGCAAGCCATTCAGCGCACCAAGGAACGCAGGCCTGAAATGTACGAAATTTACAAAAAAAGAAATTTATAAGTGTTTGTATTCAAATAATTTGTATATTTGCACCCGTTTTTGGGCGAAAAATATACAAAATACATATACAATGAGCAAGAATGCACTTATCCAATTCGTTGAAGATCAGATTGTTGTAAAAGATTTTCCGAAGTTCAGACCAGGTGATACCATCACCGTTACTTACAAGATTGTTGAAGGCGACAAGAGCCGTCTTCAGAAATTCCAGGGCATCGTTTTGAAGCACAGTGGCTGCGGAAAGACCGCTACATTCACTGTCCGCAAAATTGCCGCCAACGGCATCGGCGTTGAAAGATGCTTCCCTATCGCTTCACCTATGATTGAAAACATCGAGTTGAACAAGGAAGGCGTCGTCCGTAGATCACGCATCTACTACCTCAGAGGCCTCCGCGGTAAGAAAGCCAGAATCAAGGAAGCTCGCCGCTAATTGGTTTTTCAACAATTCATCAACACAAAGCAAGCTCCGTAATTCGGGGCTTGTTTTTTTTATCGGCTGACATTTTCTTGTTTTACGCCATAACCAAGCGAGCAACTAACCATCGCTTTGCATGCTCACATTAAGGCAACAATTTACAATTTGACCTTTTTATAACCAAAACATTCAAAACACACAAAACCTTTCTCTACCCACCTTTGAATCCCGCAACCGCCCGATTCAAGCCAGCCTTTCGGCTTTTCCATTTTTCAGCCTACATGCTGGGTCAAAAAGCATATTATTGCAAAAGCAAATGCTTATTCAAAATGAAAACGGCGCCGATTTTGCGCCGTTTTTTTACCTTTAACCAATGCAACACATTGATTTTCAACTTTTGAGCGAATAACGGGGCTCGAACCCGCGACCCTCAGCTTGGGAAGCTGATGTTCTACCAACTGAACTACATTCGCTTTGCGTTGCAAAAGTACCACTTTTTTCCATAACATTCACTACCATTCGCTTTTTTTTCTATCTTTGCAAAAAATCAAATCATTTACATTATGCCTGAAATTACAAAAAGAGAAGAAGAAATCATTAGAAACAGCTTTCAGCCCAAATCTTGGAACGACATTAAGACACACGATTCCTGGTCGGTATTTAAAATCATGTCGGAATTCGTGGAAGGAATGGAGAAAATGTCGAAAATCGGCCCATGCGTTGCCATTTTCGGTTCAGCACGCACCAAACCTGAAGACAAATACTATCAACTTGCCATGGAAATTGCCGAGAAATGCACACATTTAGGTTTTGGCGTGATTACAGGCGGCGGTCCGGGCATCATGGAAGCAGCCAACCGAGGCGCAAAGAATGCGGGGGGCACCAGTGCCGGCCTCAGCATCGTGCTCCCCTACGAAGGCAAATCCAATGATTACATCGACAACGGCAAGGACATCCACTTCGAGTATTTCTTTGTGCGCAAGACTATCTTCATGCGGTATGCACAAGCCTACATCGCAATGCCAGGCGGGTTCGGCACCTTAGACGAAATGTCGGAAGCCATTACCCTTATCCAGACTGGCAAGCTATCCGATTTCCCTGTAATTCTGGTCGGGAAATCCTATTGGCAAGGCCTCATTGAATGGTTCAACAACACCATGATTGCCGAAAAAATGATTAATCCCGACGACTTCAAGATTTTCCATGTCGTTGACACCGCCGATGAAGTAACCGCTATCATTGAGGATTTTTACAACAAATTTGCCGTCAAACCGAACTTTTAACAAACGGTGACGGTTTAATGGTTTTTACCCGCAAGCCATACCCCCAAAATCGCATGAGGCGTTACATCGAAATACCAATAAAGATTCTCGACATCGAAGGAGATGGCTTCCATATCATGATTCAAGGCCGAATCAATGGCAAGGAAGCCAACTTTCTCGTTGACACAGGCGCTTCGCGTTCCGTTTTCGACCCGAAAAACATCGCCAATTTCATTGACAATCCGCAATTTGAGAAAAAGGAAGGCATCACGGCAGGCGTGGGCGGCAACGAATTGGAAAGCGCCACTTTCGACATCGAGACACTGGTTTTGGGCGACTTGGAAATCCGACATTACAACGCCGTGGCATTGGATTTGGAAAACATCTACGAATCGTACGAAAAAGTCCATTTGCCGAAAATCGATGGCATCATTGGCGGCGACCTGTTAGTGAAACACAAGGCCGTCATCAATTACAGACAGAAGAAAATCAGGCTTACTCCTTGATAAATCGGGCATATTTCATCCTGCCCGAATTGTAATTCATTTGCAAAAGATAAATCCCTGAAGCCAAATCATTTACATCAATCGTCGTTTCATCGGAAGCGGCATTTTTTTGTATCAGGCAGCGACCTAAAACATCATAAATCCTGATTTGGCCAATTCCTCTTCCAACAATCCTCAAAACGGATTTCGCAGGATTCGGATAAAACAGCACTCCCTCCACCATTTCCTCAACGCTTTGATTCACTTCGATTTCCGCATTGAACAGCTGCAAGCCTCCGGCATAATTCCCGACCATCATTTCCATTTTTCCGTCATCATTCAAATCGGACAATGCCGCTGCACAACGCAATCCGAAATGGTTGTCGAAATCAGGCACAAACCGCTGCCATTCTTCGGAAACATCCTCAAACGGCAAACCATCGCTGTTCAGCTTATACAAAAACATTTTTCCTTGTTCCGAACCAACGGAAAGAAAGGTTTCTGTTCCGTTTTTGAAAAAAGACGGCACGCTGTAACCAAAATACGAAGCCGAATAATCGCGCACATCCACCCCACCCCATTCATCGGTGACAAAAGCGAAACTGACATTTCCGTTTTCATTAAACCCCTGATACAAAGTCAGTTTTCCATTGGCATTGCCAACCACTAAATCCAAAGTGCCGTCAGCATCAACATCATAAAGGCAAGGTGTCGACCAAGTCTTTTCATAATGCAGGAAATCATTGTCAAGCAACTGAAAAGCAGCATTGAAAAGCAAAATATTGCCTTCCGATGTACCGACCAGCATTTCCAGTTTTCCGTCATCATTCAAATCGCCGAAAGTCGGAACCAAACCGCTTGTTTTCAAAGATTTCAAGTTTCC
>JAZQPN010000151.1:0-3082 GCA_045628585.1 Bacteroidales bacterium
ACTGTTTGGATTGGCAATAGCCTCAAAATCAAAAGTTTTTTCAGTCTCCGCCTTGACGGTGATTGGCAAAGTCTGTGTCATGAAAATTTCGCTGCTCAACACAGGCAACAAATGTTGTTCGGCATCGCTGAATTGTCCGGCAAAGGCCGTGAAACGGAATGCCAGCAAGCCCAAGTCTTTCTTTGCCGCCACCTTCCAGCGCACTTCCTTGCTGCGTCCCGGCACGATTTCATCCATCGCGATCATGGCATCCGAAGCCAAAATATCGACGGGTTTCATGCTTGCCGCATCGAAAATCTCAAGTTTCGCCTTCGGCGTCACGGCTTCCTCGCCCGTGTTGATGACGTTGGCCACAAACCAAAGCGTGTCGCCGTCGTACATATAGCGCGGCATGTCGGCCATAATCATCACCGGCTTGCTCGACTTGAAGTCGTAGGTCTTGTAGCCCGTCTTGCGGTCTTTGGTATAGGCCAGCATCATCAGTTTCCAGCGTGTCAAGGCATCGGGCATGGTGAAGCTGAAGGTTGTGCTGCCATCTGCATTGGTGCGCAGATTCGGGAAGAAAAACGCCGTTTCGTTGAAGTTTTCGCGTACCGTTGGGACGGCTTCCTGTTGAGTTTCAACATTTGCTGCTCCTTCAGTTTGAGCCATTTCCTCTATCATTTCTCCATCCATATCAGCCACTTCATTGGAAGACATTTTTGCCGCTGATGGCGAAGGCATCGGCATTGCCTCTTCAGCAACCACACATTCTTCAACGCAATCGAGTGCAATGCTACGGTTAAACATTACGCCACCTTTTGCACCACCATAAAACATGTAGCCAAAATCGAAGAAAGGATAATCGGAAGGCAATGAAAATCCGAACAACGCGGCCAAATAAATGTATTGGCCATTTGTCGATGACGAAATGAATCCAAACTGGTCGTCATAACCAAATGAGTTGGCATATTTCGTATAAGGTTTCATGTTGAAATACCATGAATTTGAGGCGAATACATCCAAAGAAGCATCGTACATTCCTGCCATCATACTTGATGCGACTGGCTTGTTATGATAATCGCGGACGGTCACTTCCCAATGTTCCTCGGCACCCGGGCGCAGCACATCGCGGACGGTTGCCAACTCGACATTCAAGTCAAGATTGTCGTAAGGAACATAGATGCTTTGGCTTTCTGTTTTTACAAGACCGTCTTTCACGAAAATGGTTTTCCAAGTCAAGCCGCCACGGTCATTTTCAGTGACTTTATAACTGAGTTTCGTGATTTCGTTGTTCAATTTCAGCCATTTTTCCATGCGCTTTTCCTGTCCCGACAGCAACTGCACCCAAATCTGCGTGTCTTTTGTCGAAGTGCCAATTGAGAAAGTGATGGTTTCGCCCGGTTTTGCTGTGGATTTGTCCACACTATTCCACGATAAAGTTGTGTAAGGCAATGCTTTAGCCTTGTCATCAAAGAGCGTGAACTCAGTGCTGTTCATAGCCAGTTTGTCGTCAAGACTTTGCAATTCCACATAATATTTGCCTGATTTCAAATCCGCTTTTTCGGGGAACAAAGCTGTCTTTTCATCAATTTCAACGACATCTTCATAGACCAAAACCTTGTTTTTCAAGCGGTTGGTATATGAATAATAATCATAATCCGGGAATGCTTTGGTCAGTTCCTCGTCGCTCATCACCTGACGGTCGAAACTGCTTCTTTGGCCTGAGGCTTCAAAGAAATCCATTTTTCCGTTGTCGTTGAAGCGGTAGAATTTGCGCGAGACCTTGCTCTTGGCGGGTTGCCCGCTCATATTCAAGACTTCGATGCGGTAATTCTCCAACTGCGATTTTTCGACCAGATTATTCAGATTTGTTGAAAGGCAGATTTCGTTGTAACCCGCTCTAATCGAATAGGTTTCGGAATGTGTTTCGCCTTGTGCGCTGGTTGCCGTCACCTCAATTTCGTAGGTGAACACTGGCTGTTGTTCCGGTTTGGTTTTCAGCGAAGGCTTCAGGTTGAAAGTGATGGCAAACTTGCCGCTTTCATCAGTGCGTGCCTCGCCGTAATCGATTTGCTCGTCGCTGACAACGGGATAGAACCACCACCAGCAACGCCACGGGAAGGATGTGCGGCGCGTCACGCGATAGGTGTATTTCACATCATCGAGGCCGAAACCTGCGTAGGCATCAACGCTGCCGTGAATGGTAACATCCTGATTCAGTTTGTATTGCTCTTTCGGCTTTTCAAAATTCACCTCGAAAGTCGGGCGCTTGTATTCCTCAACGCGAATAGTTGTGCTGCCATGACTGCAATCCAAACGGAACACGCCGTTCAAGCGGTCGGTGGGGATGACAAACGAGCCGTCAAAGGAACCATATTCGTCCGTTGTAAACGATAACGATTTGATTTCCTCATAGTTGGCATCGCGGAAACGCACTGTCTCGCTGAAACCTTCTGCCAAGGCCTTGTCATCGCCTTGATGACGCACGACAATACCTTTGAAATAAACCGTCTGTCCGGGACGGTAAATGGCGCGGTCGGTGAAAAATGTCGTTGAGTATGTTTCTGATTTTCTGCTGCTTGGATGCGGAACATTCATGTATTTTCCCGAGAGCAAGGCATCATCGCCATTGCGCAAATTGACGAAAAACGATTTGTTGCCCTTGACATTGGAAATGCTCACCTTACCGTTATTATCACTTTGGTAATCAGCAAGTTTTGTGTTTTCGTACTTGCGGATTTTGTAATTGTAATTTCTAGTGTATAACTCAACTTTCACATTGGCCAAAGGCTTGCCTGTCTTGCGGTCGAGCGTAAACAAAGTAATTGCATCCGTCTCATTGTTAGTTACATAACTCAAATTTGAGACCTGAAAACGGGACATGGCTCTTTTTTCTGAACTTTGTGCGTCTTTACTAGTCTTTGCAATGATATAATATTGACCTACTGACAATTGCGGCAAAGCAACCAAGGTAGAATGGGAGCAGAAATCCGTTTCGGCAGGCAATGCAAGTTCCTGCTCGGCAGCAGGCTTTTTGCCGTCGAGTTTTTTGAACAGTTCATCTCCGTCTAAATTCAAATAGCTGTTGATTTCGTCTTCC
>JAZQPN010000152.1:0-31493 GCA_045628585.1 Bacteroidales bacterium
ATTTCAATATCGTTGTCTTTCAGCATTTTCTGAACCTGCGCAAACTGCATTCTCACCACATCGGCAATCTGATCTTCGCTCAGCGGACGGAACATGATGACATCATCGACACGGTTCAAAAACTCCGGACGCATGAATTGTTTCAACTGTTCCATCACCTCGTAGCGGGTCTTTTCGAAAACCGCATCGGAATTGGCATCGGCAGCCGATGAAAGGTTGTTCTGGATGATGTTCGCGCCAATGTTCGAGGTCATGATGACAATGGTATTCTTGAAATCGACCACGCGGCCCTTGTTGTCGGTCAGACGGCCATCGTCCAACACTTGCAGCAAGATGTTAAACACGTCAGGATGCGCTTTTTCGATTTCGTCGAGCAAAATCACCGAATAAGGCTTGCGGCGCACGGCCTCAGTCAACTGACCGCTTTCTTCGTAACCGACATAGCCTGGAGGCGCTCCAATCAGTCGGGAAACCGTGTGACGCTCCTGATATTCAGACATATCGATACGCACCATGGCGTTCTCATTGTCGAAGAGAAATTCAGCCAAAGCCTTTGCCAATTCAGTCTTACCGACACCCGTCGTTCCCATGAAAATAAAGGAACCGATAGGACGCTTGGCATCTTGCAGACCTGCGCGGCTGCGACGGATGGCATCGGAAACGGCGGTAATGCCTTCCTCCTGCCCGACCACGCGCTTGTGCAGTTCCGTCTCGAGATTCAGCAGTTTTTCGCGTTCGCTTTGCATCATCTTGTTCACCGGAATCCCCGTCCAGCGTGACACGATTTCCGCCACATCATCAGCACTCACGACCTCATCGACCAAAGGATGATCGCCTTGAACGGCTTTCAAATCAGCCTTAGCCTTCTCGATGTTGGCTTCGGCATCGCGGATTTTGCCATAACGCAATTCCGCCACGCGACCGTAATCACCTTCACGCTCAGCCACTTCCGACTGATGGCGGTAGTTTTCAATGTTATCCTTTTCCTTCTGGATGATTTCGACATAGCGGCGCTCGGCCTGCCATTTTTCACGAATCACATCGCGTTTGGCGGTCAAGGCAGCGATTTCCTTTCCTAATTCATCGGCTTTCTTGACATCGTTTTCGCGCTTAATGGCCTCACGTTCAATCTCCAACTGACGGATGCTGCGTTCCACATCTTCCAATTCCTCTGGCACGGAATCAATCTGCAGACGGAGACGGGCGGCGGCTTCATCAATCAAGTCGATGGCCTTGTCAGGCAGGAAACGGTCTGATATATAGCGCACTGAGAGTTGCACGGCAGAAATGATGGCCTCGTCCAAAATACGAATGTGGTGATGCGTCTCGTAACGTTCCTTCAAGCCACGCAAAATGGAAATGGCCGATGCAGCATCAGGTTCGTCGACCATGACGATTTGGAAACGGCGTTCCAAAGCCTTGTCCTTCTCGAAAAACTGCTGGTATTCCTTCAAAGTCGTGGCACCGATGGCCCTCAATTCGCCACGCGCCAAGGCCGGTTTCAGGATATTGGCCGCATCCATGGCACCGCCTGTAGCACCTGCGCCAATCAGCGTGTGGATTTCATCGATGAACAAAATGACTTCGCCATCACTGTCAACCACTTCCTTGATGACGTTTTTCAGGCGTTCCTCAAACTCGCCTTGGTATTTTGCACCAGCAATCAGCGCACCCATATCAAGGGAGAAAACAGTCTTAGACTTCAGGTTTTCAGGCACATCGCGGCTTACGATACGCTGCGCAAGACCTTCGACGATGGCCGTCTTACCGACACCAGGCTCACCTATTAATATAGGGTTGTTCTTGGTGCGGCGTGAAAGAATTTGCAGCACACGGCGGATTTCCTCATCGCGGCCAATGACCGGGTCGAGCTTGCCCGCCGAGGCCAACTCATTCAGATTTTTGGCGAACCGATTCAACGATTCGTAATTCTGTTTTGGTTTCTGTGTTTGGTTGTACGTATTCATATTGCATGAAAATTTTCGCTGCTCTTATCAAAACTTGAACCATTGCGATTTTGTTCACAGCAAATGCTTGACAAATGACAAATTGTCTGATAATTAGAACTATAACAACGGCATTGAATGACAATTTGTCATCAGCGGATTGCCTCAACTTTTTTGTCGTGGCTATTCGAAAAACATATATTAAAGGCAGATCCTTGACGGATTCTTTCAATTTGCTGCAATCGCCCCCAAAAAAAAACAAAATTCAAAACCACCATTTTACTGATTTTGAATAAAAAAAAGTATTTTTGCAAGATTTTTCAAATTTAAAGACTAATTTTTATCAAACTGCTCCTCTATTCTCAAAACCTAAAAATAGACAGAACGATGAAGCATGGATTTATTCCAATGAGCCTTTTGCTGCTTGCCTTGTCAACGAAAGGCATGGCACAAACCGATGACAAACAAGCCTACGAACAATACCGTCAGCAGACAGTGCAACAATACAATGATTTCCAGCGCCAAGCCATTGACGAATTTCAGCGGTTTCTCAGCGAAGCCTGGACAAGCTATCATTATTTCAAAGGCACAGACGCTCTTTTCAGCAAGCCGAAACCAGCCAACATTCCAGACTTCCTCGATCAGTCCGAAGAACCGGCAAGCAAAGGCGAGTCATACGAACCGGATGTAAAAGACAAAATGCTGCAAGCCGGCAAAACTATAATTGACAATGGCACATCCGAAACGGTTTCCATTAATTATTACGGTTGCCGCCTGAACTTCAAGGTGCCCGCAAGTCTGCGAATCAAAAGCCAAGGCACAAAAGAAAGACAAGTCGCCAATTATTATGCCCGAATGAGCGAACAAAATGATAATCAGGCTTTTCTAAGACAAATTGAAGAAACCGTAAGACGCATGGGACTGAACGATTGGGGCTATTTCACCTTGATGCGTTCCATTTCCGAAAAGACTTTTGCCGAAATGGACGACCGCGTGCTGTTCTGCTTCTTCATGCTTCGCCAAGAAGGGTTCCGGGCCAGAATTGGACGCGAACAGCAAAGCGGAAAGCTGAAACTGCTCATTGCCATTGACAACACGAAAGAAGTATACAGTCTGTCGTTCTACCGATTCAATGGGGTGAAATATTATTCGGTTTATGGCGGCACCGAAAACTCCGACATTCTATCGTATAACGAAAAATCCGATGACAAAGGATTGAGACAGTTCAACCTCGATTTCAAGGAAACGCTCAACATGGCCGCCTGCGACAAGACACGCACGTTGACATGGGGGAAGGACAAGGCCACGCTTACCCTACCCTACTCCAATTCCCATCTGCGCTTTCTCGACGACATGCCGTTGACCGTCATTCCCGTTTACTGCAAAAGCGACCTTCCAATTGCCACACAAAAAGCGCTTGACGGCTATTTCGGACAACTGAAGCAAAAAAGCAGTCAGGTAGGACTTGTTGAGAGCATCCTGAATTTTGTCCAGACAGCTTTTCAATACAAGATTGATGAAGAACAGTTTGGCCGCGAGAAATACTTTTTTCCTGAAGAAGTCATCGCTTATCCATACAGCGACTGCGAAGACCGATGCGCCCTGTTTGCATGGTTAGTCAACCGCTATACGGATTGCGAGGCTATCGGAGTGCTGTATCCCGACCACCTCGCAATGGGTGTCAGTTTCGGCAAAGGCAATGCGCCTAAAGGCCAAAACATTCATTATCAAGGGAATACCTTCATTTTGTGCGACCCCACCTATCCGAATGCTCCTATCGGAACGACTTTGCCACAGCTGAAATCTGCAAAATACGAAATCGTGGAAATCAAATGAACGCTTACTTCTTGTGACCGTGGCTGATGCAGAAGCCTACGCCAGCGCGGATTTCATACAGTTTTTTGCCCTGAGTCAACACGTCGACAGGAATCAGGAAATCCGCATTCAGCACGAAATTATAGATACAGCATTGAAGGCCTAATGAAACTTCGGCATTCTTCCAACTGTAAGGTTCAATGACGACCCATTCGTTTGAATCAGCTGTCTTCCAGACATATTGTCTCATGCCATAGCCAGCACCCACCCTAAGGAACATTGTACCGCCAAGGTCGAGGGCACCGCCAGCCATCACCGAAAATCGGGTCACGGCTTCTTCTCCTGAATAATTTGGAAACTGATGATGGATATGTCCCGTTGCATCACTCGATTTGTAGGAACCCTTGAAATCGAAATTACCATTGGTAATGAAACTCATAAACCAGCCGGCGCCTTTAATGTTTCCAAAACTGATACCGTATGACGGATCCCTATGCGGCAAATCTTTCGGCAGCCAGGCCATGTTGCCACTCACGAAGAACACGCCACGTGCAAGATAGGAATTCGGTCTCTCGACCCGTTTATTAATATGGACAGGATCCAAGCTGATGCCTTCCTCAACAACGACCTGCCGTTTTCCTATCTTCCACCCACGAAAAGCTTCCAAGGCATGGTCGCCATTCGACAAATAAACGTTCAAAGGTGCACGGCCTTTGTATTCTCCGTCAACATAAATTTTGTCTCTTTTGCCATCACTTTCCACTTTTACCTGCTGCCCAAAAGTCATCACGATGCTTTCCTTTGGCCTTGAAGGCACAAAACAACATGCCTTTTCGATAAAATAGCCGTTTCTTTCCACACGTAGGATATGATTTCCGAAAGCGGCATCAAAACTCAGGGGTGTTTCTCCAACATATTGGCCATCGACAAAAATCCTGTCACCAGACTCATCCGTTGACACGGAAACCACACATCCTTTTGGCAATTCAACATGAAGCTTTTTCACTGCATTTTCCTCTACGATAAATTCCTGTTCGACAGGCGTGCAACCAATCTTCGACAATCTGACGGAATGAGGCCCTATCAACATATCATCAATTGTCATCGGTGTAACGCCTTTGTTCTCTCCGTCAATCATGATGTTCGCCCCTATGGGGGATGAAGTGATTTCAACAACACCATTCACCGGCTTGTAAGAAACATTTTTTTCTTTACTGACAAAATCCTTCAGCGTTTCTTCAGCAATCTGGCAATCAAGCACTTCGATACTTCCCGATGCCAAAGGCATGTCGTTGCGTTCCAAAACGACATCATATACTCCCGATGCCAGCCGGCCACTTTCGTATGGAACGGCTCCTACTTTATTTCCATTGAAATACACTTTAATCTCATCCTCTTCAACACCATAGTCGTCAAGTATCCTAACATATCCGTATGCGGGCATAAGCCTGACATCCACAGTGTCCATTGAGCCTTTTCTCAGCTCAACAGATCCCGTCTTGGCATGATACAACGGATGCTGAATCGACCAATCGTAAACTCCAGAGATACCACGATAGAGCTGAACGCCATCGCCTATGGAATCACCGTTCAGATACAACACCGCATTTGCCGGATCCGGCCTGAAGAGCACCTGGCAAGAACCAATTGCCAATGGTTCGTCAGGCTGTTCCTTTAAACCTAAGATATTCACCTGATAGGTGTTGAGACACATCACATTACCATGTAGGAATTCTCCGATATTCAGGACATAGTTACCTAAAGTGCTGTGCTTGATTTTCAGAATCTTGATGCCTGGCGATACCCACAGGCAGATTTCGCCACCATCCTTGCGACGTTCGCGGATTACCGATCCCATGTCACATTCAAATTGGAAAGCGTCACGGTCTCTGACCAATATGTTTTGCGTGGCAATACGCAACACGGCACATTGCTGTCCTCCATCAAGTCTTTCGGTCAGAACCGTCTTTCGGGCTGTCATATCGCCTTGAAGATAGTCGATGCTTGTAACCTTATAATCCTGGGCAAAAAAGGCCTTAGCAAACAAGACCAGTAAAATCAAAATGAATAATCTTTTCATATCAGAACTCTATTTTTTTTATTTCAATACACATCCTTCAAACTAAACAATTGCTCAAGCGGCAACTTGTCGTCCTGCCAAGCCCTAATATGGATAACTGGTTCATCGCCTCTCAAATCGACAAGCAGGAAGAGGTAGCCGACATCACCATAGGAACTGGAAAAATATTCTTGCCGCACTCTGATGCCGAAGAAGTCATCGATGCTATAGGCTTGCGAAAAATCAGTCTCAGTAAAATTCAAATTAATATATTCCTTATTCTTGAAATGATTGCGTAATCTATTCATATATTGCGACTTTGAGAGAGTGTCGTAACGGGTATAGCCTTGCAGCCGTATACCGTCACCCGTTGTTTTTTTCATCACTTTGCATCCCGAAATAATCAACGCGTTTTCAGAAAAAATACGTTCAAGATAGTCGATACGGCGTAAAGCGTATGCAGTCTGATAGTCCTCCATGAAGGTCAGCAGAGTCAGTCTCGAATCCATCTTCCATCCTTCGTTATCAAGAATGTCGTGCTGAGCGACATCGGTCAAGGCAAATGCAAGCGATTCAATCTGATTATCCTCATTAAACCTGAAAGTGACGTTTTCGACAAACTGTTTGTTATTCCTGAAACGGAACTGCATGGTCAGGCTGCGACACAGAATCAAATGGTCAAACGGAACGAACTCATAGTGTGGCGTGCCGATAACGGAAGCCTTTCCGTATTTGATCAATTGGTTGAAGTTTTCCATACCTTCTGCGGTGAAATATTCCTCAATGTCATTGTAATCCTTGTTTCGGATAGCGTATTCCAGATTTTTCATAATGCTCCCAAGTTCCTCAAGACGGGCACTGTCTATTTGCTGTTTCCCGGCCATCAAGACTTCATTTCCTTTTTCGCCGGCAGCCATGGAAGCATCTGGCAAGAAAAAATCTTCCTTTGCGTCTTGTTTCTCTGAAGCTACTATTGAAGCCAGTTTCACGGCAACGCTTTTCTCGGCCGATGCAAATGCCTTGACCCGCTTATTCTTCAGGATTTCATAGATTTGGGTAGGTGTTTCGCTTTCGTCATACCGATATACGATATGGAATTGGGTTTGATTCATATCGTAATTCAGTTCAGCCACGCTCACGCCATCGCGCACACGCGGACCGCCGACAAAAGTATTGCCGTCGTTGTATTTGAAATCGAGGCAGGTGATTTTCTTGTACTTATCATTACTTTTATAATAGAAAGCCAACTGTTTTTTGTAAGTCGACTGATATTCGTTGACAAATTCCTCTTCTTCGGCTTCGCAGACAATATAAATGCCATTCAGGGTTTGGTCAATCATCATTTCCAAAACCGACTGAGCAGGTTTCAGCCTGCCATCTTGTTCGATTTCAGCTTTGCAATCAAGCGACATCACATAGGCCCAATAAAAGCACTTCAAAGCATCGCCAATCCTCACTTCTTCCAGTGCTCGCGTTCCTTCGGAATAATAAAAGCCGATGTCTTCTTTCAGCCTTTTTTCCCGTTCAAGTGCCATTTCCTCTTCATTCCTTCTAATTTCATCGATGATTTCGTTTGCATCGTCTATGCTTATGTAGACAAAAGCCGAATATGACTTGTTTCTCTTGTCAGGTTTGTCCACCATGATGGCATGATAACTTGTTAGTCTGACATCCGAAAAAGTCTTGACGACATTAGAGAAAAACGAAGTTCCCGACACTTCTCCACCCACATTTTTGTTCGACATGGAACTGACAGACTCACTTTTCACATCCGTCACAATCTGCGAGGCCAAGAAAGCGACAGCATCCTGAACGGCCAGATCGAATGAATCGGCCACTGCGGTAGCATGAATGTAATTATCATAATCCGCAATGATTTTCTTCATAATCTCCCTGTTTGCCTCCATGTCTTGAGCTGCAATCGAAAATGAGACAAAGAGTAAAACGACTGACAGAAAAAACTTTTTCATATCCTGAATTATTAACAACCAAACAATTATACAAACCATTTACATTATTCGATGCCAGCTTCGTGACGCTCGAAAACGAACGAAGAATAGTCGTCGTGGAAACGCAAGTCGAAAGCATTCAGGCAATCCAAATCATAATAGCGCGGAACCATTCCGCGAAACACCATGCGGTGCGTAATCATAAGTTTGTTGTCGTAGGCCACCCAGTTGAAGGGCGACGCCTCTTCTTCGCTGACGTCATCATCGGTGTCCCATGTGCAGCCCGTCCCATCCTCATTGAAACGGTAAAAGACATTTTCGTCATTTTGCCAAAGCCCAAGGAGCATTATCTTGTTGGCTGGGTTTGCATGAAGTGTACGCGGGTCAATCTTTTCTGCATGATAGACCTTGGGCGAGAACAAAAGATAGAGACACAGACCTAGCAAAAAGGCGGCCACTGCCATAGCCAAAATTGTCCAGAACTTTCTTTTCATTTCACGGAAACGTTACGTCATTACGAACTGTGCAAATCACTTACGTCAGAATCCTTGAACTTCGAGTGGCTTCACTGTCTTGTATACATCCATACATCTGCCAATGGCGGCATTGAGGAACGTCGGGTCGCAGATGATGTATTTCTTTCCATCAATGTTCAGGTAATCGCCGTCAATGTCATCGGTGAAGTGGACTGCCGTAGCAACATGGCTGGGATAATTAAGCAGTACGACATCAAGTCCAAGCAATTCACGCACGAGGCAGGAATAAAGGATGGAACGGTCTTCGCAATCGCAGTAAGGATAGTAGAATGTCTCGTCGGGAAATAGAGGACGCTCATAACCGAACTGATCCTGGTCGGTGGCATAGCTGAAGCCTGTTTGCACCAAATTCAGCAAAATGTTGGCGGCATCGGCCTGGCTTTTGCCTTCAATGGCTTTGCGCAAAGCCGGATAAAGGGTTTCCTTTACGGTTTGGCTAAGCGAAGTCAACGAATAGTAGCGCCACTGGGCACTCTGAGGGAACGAATTATAGAAATCAACAAGATTTTTGTTCACTTCCACAGTAACCGACACGTCAGGATAGCGTTTCGAGACGATGGTGCGAGGTTCTGTAGTTTCAACAGCCAGTTTCGGCAGAGTGGTTCTTAACGAAAAGACTTTTTCATTCGGAAATGCATGATCGAAAATATGGTACGATTGTTTATACATAGAATCGTCAAAAATATAATACCTTACACCTTCAAGGGTGCAAAATTCATAATGGTATATTTTTTCATTCGATCCGACCATTGCCACCAGTTTGTTGTTGGATCTGGCAAGACGCATCTGATAGCCTGACTGTGTCAGCAGATACATGTGAAGCACTACCGATTCGTTGTTATGGCCATTGCAGCAAGTTTCGGCCAGCATCTGGGTCAGCATAATGAACGCCCAATCGCTCAGGTTCTTTTCCGTCCTGTAGTTCAGACATTCCGCAATCAGCTGGTCATAATACGGATCCGACAGCTGTGTCCACAACTCGGCGACATTCTTTTCCTTGATTTCGGCCATTGGTTTCGGAGCACGGGCCTTGTCGAAATGGAAAGTCATAGGCGTGCCAAAGAAATAGACATATTCAAAAGGGTCGTTCAGATGCGGAGTGTACTGTATCGGTTCGATGGGCTGAGGCTGCTTTTCAATCGGTTTTGCCGGACGCGCATCTCCATCGAAAGGAATCGGAACCGCGGTTGGCCGCACAGGTTTGACAACGGGTTGCAACTGAGGTTCTGCCGGTTTTTCCAATCCGTGGAGTGGCTTTTGGTCAGGCACCGTGACTGGCTCCGGCCGAGGCTGTACTTTCGGTTGCTCAGGTCGTACTGGCTGAGGCTGCTCCTGTGGCTCTTGATTAGGTTTTTGATCAGGTTCAGGAACAGGCTGAGGAACCACAGGCATGATTTCGTCTTCAGGAGCCGCAACAACCGGGCGCGGCGGTTTCGGTTCCCAAGGCAGCTCTTCCCCAGGTTCGGCTACGCCATAGTACTTCCACGCTTCTTCCATGAACTTGGCATACTCCTCATTGGCTTTTTTCCTGAATTCACCGTATTCGCGGAATGCCTGTTGACGGAATTTTTCGTATTCATTAAGTGATTGATTCTGTGACTTAATCACTTCTTTCGCCCAATCATCGTCCTGAGCGAACGCCATTGCTGAAATCGCAATGCAAATAACAGTTATAAATACACGTTTCATACTGCAATAATATAAAATTTCAAGATATAGAGCCTTGAAAAAAGAATTTTAGTCCAAAAAAATGAAAAAAAATTCTTCCAGACATTTCCTGACCTTGTTTTTACAAATTGTTCGGCAACGTGCTTCAATGCAAAGATGGTTGAAATCCACAAGGCATAAGGTATGGTCTTCTTCCATATCATAAGAGCATCATTAAGATTATGTAACTGCTCAAAACCAAACTTTATACAAATCATTGCTGTCCCCAAAGAATGACTTGAATTCCCGCGTTCTCAGCTGTCCTATTCTAAACAAAAAACAAGTTGCTGAAACTTCCACTTTACGGTGACTTTCAGCAACTTGCATTGATTTTGCGGAGAGAAAGGGATTCGAACCCTTGAACCACAAATGTGGTCAACGGTTTTCGAGACCGCCCCGATCGACCACTCCGGCATCTCTCCTTCCCTACTTCGGGTAAAATAAAAGCGACTTGCGAGTCGCTTTGCGGAGACAGAGGGATTCGAACCCCCGAAGCCTTTCGGCTTAACGGTTTTCAAGACCGCCGCTATCGACCACTCAGCCATATCTCCGCTGCAAAAGTACAAAAATAATCAATCAAGCAAGTGTTTTGCAGAAAAAAATCTTTTTGCCGGTTGTTTTATGCTTATACTAAATTTTTAAGTACATCAAAATCAATATAATATATTAAATTATGTTATTTCAAACTATTTTTCAATATCATCCTAAATGATGCTTGTATTGACCAAAATTCCTATCTTTGCAGTGCGAAAACGCTACGAAAAATTGAAAAACAGGGACACAATAGGATCATTTCTGCTGTTTTTGCTCGTCATTCTTGCCGGATGTTCGGGCAAAAAATCGGCTTTTGATGTGCTTGATGCGCCACATCACAATGTGGAACTCAAGCAAATCGGCGAGTTGATGCAAGATAATCCGGAAGTGGCTTTCGACAGTGTATTGAAATTTGAAAAAGCAATTGAAAAATGGTCTGTTGCCGATCGTAACGAATGGCATTTGCGTTATGTCGAAGCGACCTACAAAACCCGTCGACCCTTAGACAGTTGCCCTGATTTAGAGAAAGTTGCAATGTATTACGACAGTTTGTCGCTGCTTTTCCCCGAGGACGAAACGCTGCTCGATTTGCAAGCACACGCCTATTATTATAAAGGTGTAATGTCTTCGATGCAAAATGAGGATTTGGAGGCCACACACTCGTTTCTGCATGTGCTTTCCTTGCAGGAAAAAGATGATCCAAGTTTGAAAAAAAACAATGACAAGCGTTTCATTGCGCTGACACACACACGCTTAGGCGAAATACTCTATTATTACGGAATCAACAATTTGGCACGAAAGGCTTTTTCCAAAGCCGCCGATTTGTTCTCCGATTTGAATGATACGACGGCTATGGCATCAATGATACGCAATGAGGCAGCCATCTGCCAAGCCGAGAAATCATACGATTTAGCCTTGGCAAAATTCTCTGAGGCTCAAAAACTCATCCCGATTGATTCCATAGTTTTCTGCCATTCCATTGGTTGCAAGCTCTACGAAATGCAGCAATTTGACTCGGCGGCGGTTTATTTGGAACGTTCCTTCGATTTGGAAGACCGTTTCGCCCGCACCGATGCTGCTTCACGTTTGGCCGACATTTTCCGCAGGAACAACGAATTGGAGAAGGAAGTGTATTATACGCGCTATTATGTCGCCAATGCCCTGATGGAATCGAATCTGGCAGCAACGAAAATGGAAATAGAGTTCCTTTGCTCCAATCACGAGAAAGAGGCGGATGCCATTGACAGTTCAAAGCAAAATTCTGATTTTCAGAAATATATGATTCCAATGATTTCCGTTATAGTTGTGTTCGGAATTTTGGCTTATGTGATTGTGAGAAACCGGCGCCGCATTAAACATATTGAAAAACAGATAACTACGTTTGAAGAAAACCGTCAGAAAAAAACGGAATCGGAAAAAAGAAACGAAAATGCACAAATAATTGAAAATCAGGTTGAAATTGAAAGACCTGCATTTGCCTCGTTTGATGAAGCCTGGTCGCATTTCATTGAAAGTCAGATTTGTGTTAAGATTAAAAAGTCAGTGAAGGGAAAGGACATCATGATTAAGAGTGTGGCACAATACCCGCACATCAAGCTGAGCGAGATGGACCTCATTGATTTGGTGCAAGCTGCAAATTCAAGTTTCGGTGATTTCTCGTTGCGTTTGCTGAACACTTATCCTGACCTGACGACAGGCGATGTCAGGCACTGCGCCTTGGCACTTTTAGGCTTGAACGATGCAGAGATTGCGGCACTTGAAGGCATTTCGTATAGCGGGACTAACCGAAGGACAAAGAAGATTTCCGGCATCTTTAAGACAAACCTGAACCTTCAGACCTTCTTGATTTCATATTTGAAAAGTCTATTTAGATAATTGAAAATAAATCGTTTACAGAGATTTTGTTGAGAATTGTTGAGAAAGATTTTAATATAAAAAAGAGATGGTATCAAAGTATATGCTACTTTTGTGCCTGATTAATGAAGTTGCATAACGAAACAAAGATTTTATAATGAAGAAATTTTTACTCCTAATTTCAGTTTTGGCGCTGCCGTTTTGCACAATGGCACAACACAGGATTTTGAGACCTTATCTAAACACCACGACCTATTCGGCCCCTGGCGAGACACCTTATGTCGAAAACGCAATGGCTTTTGACTGCAAGACTGCTGTTTATCAGCAGTTCGAACCAGGGAAGTTCCGCGCAACGGTAGAAATCAGCACCATTATCAAACATGAAGGCGAAGTGGCTGCCTATTCGAAAATCGCGCTCAACAGCCCAGTGGTCAGCGATACCACAGCTTTGGATGGCGCTTTCATCGACCAGCAACGTTTTTCGCTTCCAAACGGTGAATATGAAATGGAAATCTCGGTTAAGGATTTGAATAATCCCAAAGGAATAGCTGCCACGGAGAAAACGACAGTGGTGGTCGATTTTCCAAAAGACATGCCAAGTATCTCAGACATATTGTTTTACGACAGTTATTCAAAGACCGTAAAACCTTCAGCCTGCACAAAAAGCGGCCTTGATTTTGTGCCGAGAATCATCGGATTTTATGGTGCGAAAGATAACAAGCTGAATTTCTATACAGAGTTGTATAATAGCAACAAACTTTATGACGAAGGCAAATATTTGGTCAGTTATTTCATTGAATCTTACGAATCTACAGCAAAGATGAGCGGATTCAGTTTCTCGAAACGTTTCGATGTTGCAATAGCCAATGTGCTGATGACCAGCATCGACATTTCCGAACTGCCGACAGGAAATTATTACCTTGTCGTGGAAATGCGCGACCGCAGCAACACCTTGGTGGCTTCAAACAGCGCACGTTTCCAAAGAAGCAACCCTGGCGTGGGTTACGATATCGCTGATATTAATTCGGTCCACATTGAAAACACATTCGCATCATCAATCACGAACATCGACACCTTGCGCCAGTATATCAAGTATTTGGATCCGGTTTGTTCCGAAGCTGAGAGGAATTACATTCCCACAATGCTTGCCGAAGGTAACATGAAAACCATGCAACAGTTCTTGTATAATTTCTGGAGTGCCCGTACGCCAATGAATCCTGCCGAAGGTTGGAGAGATTATCTGACAGCGGTCCGCAGCGTCAACGCATCATATTCAACCACCTCATTTCCAGGCTATCGCAGCGACCGTGGCTACGTATTCCTGAAATATGGCGCACCTGACCGCATCATGGAAAGTCCGAATGAACCAGGTGCCTATCCTTACGAAATCTGGCATTACTACGAAGTTGCAAATCAACGGAATAAGCGTTTCGTCTTCATGACAAAGGACTTCGTCACCAACGATTATCACTTGATTCATTCCGATGTGATTGGCGAAATCAACAACCCGCGCTGGCAGCTTGAAATCTATTCGCGAATCTATGGACAAGGCTATGACCAAGGTATCGACCAGACACAGTACGAAGGCGGAACACGTGCAGGCGATTTGTATAATAATCCAAGATAAAAACCTATCAGACAATAAGTTGCCGTGAAAAAAATCGGTTTCTATATTGCAAAACTATGGGCGTATTGCATTGCCATTACGCCTTTCTGCTTGTTGTATTTGCGTTCCGACATTTTCTGTTTTCTCGTTTATCATGTTGTGCATTACCGTCGCAAAGTGGTGCGCCAAAATCTGACAAATTCTTTCCCTGAAAAGGATTTGAAGGAACTGAAGAAGATAGAAAAGGCATTTTACCATAATCTTTGCGATTTATTTGTTGAGATTTGCAAATTGCTGGTAATGAAGCCAGAAGAGCTTCAAAAGCATGTACATTTCAACAATCCGGAAATAATCCAAAACCTGTATGACAAGCAAAAGAGCCTTTTTGTCGCCTTCCCACATTCGAGCAATTGGGAATGGTTTGGCAAACTGATGCATGTGTTGTCGCCGCATAAATGTTCTGCCATTTATAAAAAGGTCAGCAATGCTGATTTTGACAAACTTATGTATCAGATTCGGACTAATTATAATCTTGACAGAGAGGAAATGCTTGAAGCAAGGTTTTCATTGAAATACCTTTTGCAGCGTAAAGATTTGCTGAACAATATTCTAATCGTTGCTGACCAGTCGCCGCAAGGCTTGAAGACCGACTATTGGACCGAATTTCTGCATCAGGACACCTGCTGGTTCAATGGCGTTGAAAAAATGGCGAAACTGCTTGATTATGCGGTAGTTTTTGCAGGAATGAAACGTGTGAAACGCGGTTATTATGAGGTTGATTTTGAGTTGCTTTGCGAAGATGTCAAGGATGCTCCTTACGGCTCTGTGGTTGAGAAATATGTCAGAAGTCTGGAAAAATTCATCAACGAAAATCCCGATAACTGGCTGTGGTCGCATCGACGTTGGAAACATTCAAGAACGGAAAGCGTTAGGAGTTAGGAATTAGAAGTAATTAGCTCCCTGAGCCTGTCGAAGGGGCGGTTCAAATTTAAGTCAAAACAGTCTAAATGTCAAAACATCAAAAAGTCTAAATAGTCCAAGATGTTAAAATGCGCAGTTGTCATATTGAATTATAACGGAAGAAGGTTTCTGGAGCAGTTTCTGCCGAATGTGCTGGAAAACACAAATCGGGAACTGGCAGAAGTCATCGTGGCCGACAATGCCTCAACTGACGATTCCGTTGCGTTCATGCAATCGCATTATCCTAATATCCGACTGATTGAAAATGAGAGCAATGGCGGTTTCGCTACGGGCTATAACCTGGCTTTGCATCAAATTGAAGCTGAGTATTTCGTGCTGCTAAATTCTGACATTGAAGTCACGCCTCATTGGATTGAACCTGTCATCGAAATGATGGATGCCGATGAAACAATTGCGGCATGTCAGCCAAAAATCCTTTCCTATTATGATAAGACGAAATTTGAATATGCCGGTTCGTGTGGCGGTTTCATCGATAAATATGGCTATCCGTTTTGCCGTGGACGCATTTTCCAGAATCTGGAGGCCGATGAAGGTCAGTATGATACGCCTATGGAAGTGTTTTGGGCAACGGGAGCCTGCATGTTTGTCCGCGCCGAACTTTTCCTGAAATGCGGAGGCCTGGATGATTCATTTTTCGCTCACATGGAAGAAATCGATTTCTGCTGGCGCATGAAAAACTTAGGCTATAAGATTTTCTGCTGCCCGCAATCGAGAGTCTATCATATTGGTGGCGGCACATTGCCGAAAAACTCGCCACGGAAGACGTATCTGAATTTCAGAAACAATCTGTCTTTGCTAGTCAAAAACTTGCCGGACAAGAATTTGCGAATTATTATCGCTTACCGCATTTTCCTCGATTGGATTGCCGCATTCAAGTTTTTGTGTGAAGGTTGTTTCGGCGACTTCAAAGCGGTTTTTCAGGCGCATTTCGACTTTTACAAACGTCTTGGCGACTTGCGCCAAAAACGCAGTCAACTGCAACAAAATCAGATCAGTTGCATGTATCAGCGCAACATCGTCTTTGACGGCATGTTGTTCGGAAAAAAGAAATTCAGCGACCTGAAAAAGGAAAAATTCTCTTGATTTCCGAATTGCGTATCTATGTTTCGGACGCACTCGGTGCGTCCCTACTTGAAAAACTCCAATCCTTTATCATAACTTCCCATTCCGAATCCCGAAAAACAATTGGCACAGGCTTCGGCGGTGAAGGAATGGCGACGGTAAGGCTCGCGCTTGCTGATGTCGGAAATGTGAACTTCAACAACAGGAATGCTGATGGCGCGGATGCAGTCGGCAATGGCGATTGAAGTATGCGCGTAGGCGCCAGGATTCATCACGACGGCATCGAATTTTGCATTGGCTTCCTGCAGTTTGTCGATAATGAAACCTTCGTGATTCGATTGAAAATACTCGATTTCGTGTTGTGGGAAACGTTGCTTGAGTTGCACAAGATAATCGTCGAAAGAAACGTTTCCGTAAATTTCGGGTTCGCGTTTCCCAAGCAAATTGAGGTTCGGTCCGTTGATTATTAGAATTTTCATCGCAAAAAAATAATGTTGCAAAGATAGTGATTTAAAATAATTTTCTAATTTTGTGGTGTAAAAATTTCTGTCTAATTAAACTTGATGAGTCATGCGTACAATTACTTTAGGAAAAACTGGATTGAAAGTCAATAAAAATGGATTTGGCGCCTTGCCGATTCAGCGCATCAGCGAAAAGGAAGCCGTGTATTTGCTGCAAAAAGCATACGCAAACGGCATCAATTTCTATGACACAGCACGTTTTTACACTGATAGCGAGGTGAAGATCGGGGCGGCATTTCAGGAAATGAGAAGCAAGGTGTATATTGCTTCGAAGACAGGAGCTACAACGGTCGAGGATTTTTGGAAGGATTTGCACACCACCTTGAGGAATCTCCGCACGGATTATCTCGATTTATATCAGTTCCACAACCCTGATTATTGCCCGAAACCAGGCGACAAGGCCGGACTATACGATGCCATCAAGGTGGCGCAGCGTCAAGGGAAAATACGCTTCATCGGCATCAGCAACCATAGGCAGAATGTGGCTTTGGAAGCCGTTGAAAAAGACTATTACGACACTTTGCAGTATCCTTTTTCTTACCTTTCGTCAGAAGAAGATCAGAGGATCGTTGATGCTTGCCACAAGCACAACATGGGCTTCATTTGCATGAAGGCTTTGGCAGGAGGCTTGATTAACGATTCGTCTTTGGCCTATGCCTTCCTCGACCAATTCGACCACGCATTGCCTATTTGGGGCATCCAACGCGAAAAGGAACTCAACGAATTCATTTCCTATCAGGACAATCCTCCAGAGATGAATCCTGTCCGTTGGCGCAAGATTGAAGAAGAGAGGAGAAACCTTTCCGGCGATTTCTGCAGAGGATGCGGCTATTGCATGCCCTGCCCTGCCGGAATCGAGATTTGCGACTGTGCCCGCATGAGTCTGTTCTTGCGTCGCGCACCGCTAAGCGTTTATCTCACAGAAGAATGGGCTGAAAAGATGAAGAAAATCGAAAACTGCAAGCATTGCAACGCATGCCGCGAGAAATGTCCGTATGGCTTGAATGCGCCGGATTTGCTGGCAAGGAATTACGAAGACTTCAAGGAGTTTTGGAAGAATAGATGAAAAAAGCGGCAATCGCCGCTTTTTTTATTGCTTTACGAACTTCCCGAAATGCTTGCCAATTCTTACGAAGTAAAAACCTGAAGCCAAATCGCTGACATCAATTTCGGTGTCGGCCTCTGCGTGGATTTTCCTCAATAAAGCGCCGAACGCATTGTAAATTTCCACTTCGGTTGCATCTTCAATGCCAGGAACGCGAATCTTGCCATTGGTCGGGTTTGGAAATACTGAGAGCGCATTTGCTTGACATTCTTCAACGCCAGTGCCGTTGAAAAATGCGGCAAGGATAATGTCGTGGTCTACGATGATTTCGCGCGGGTTTTCGGTAATGCCATCGCCCCATTTCACAAATTGGTAGCCATCAGCTGGAATGGCTGCTATTGTGGCAATTGAGCCTGCAACATAGGTTCCCGCACCCAGCACAAATCCCTGATTTTCATCATAATAGATTGCAATATCATAAGTAGGCGTGGGTTCAGCGGCAAACGAAGCCGTATAGGTGGCATCTTCTGTGACCAGAATGTTTCTCGGGTTGTTCATGTCGCCGTCCTGCCAGCCACTGAAATAGAAGTTTTCGCCAGGCAATGCGCCGATTTCAACGATGGAACCTTCCATGTAAGTTCCACTGCCATAAACATTTCCAAGGAGCGGGTTCTCCGATTCAACAGTGATGGTGTAGGTCGGAATCAGCTCGAAATAAGCTGTTAAAGTAATATCCTCTGTCACTTCCAGGAAGCGTGGATTATCAGTGTTTCCGTCGTCCCAATGTGTGAAGCGAGCCTGATCGTTGGCAAAAGCAGAAATGCGTACGACGGTGCCTTCCGGATAGGTTCCACTGCCAGTCACACCCCCAATAAGCGGGTTATTGGAATAGACGGAAACAACGTGTTCCGGAGTGCCGTTCATGAAGAAAAGAGCAGTGAAAGACATGTCGTCATTTACCATCACTTCTCTTGGATTTGATGTAATGCCATCACTCCAGCATAGGAAAATGTAGTTTTCATTTGGCGTTGCTTTCAGTTCGATTCTTTCACCATAAAAATACGTGCCGGCACCTTCCACACGGCCTCCTTCCTCAGGACTTGCCATGGCCGTGACCGTATACTGGTTTGTACTAAATACAGCAACGTAGGTTGCATCTCCTTTAACGACAACAGTGCGTGGATTTTCGGAAATCCCGTCGCTCCACTGAGCAAACTGATGCCCGATATGAGTCATTGCCATCAAATGGATGGTTGTGCCGTAGTCATAAATGCCACTGCCTTCCACAGTGCCAGCACCTTCAGGCGTTACTTCTGTCATAATCTGACATTGTTGTATGCCGAATTGTGCAGTATAGGATTGGTTTTCGGTTACAACGACGGTGCGAGGATTGTCGAGGCAGGCATCTTCCCACTGATTGAAAACGAAACCTTCGTATGGAATGGCTTCGATTTGTATTGTGTCGTGAACATGATAGGTTCCGCCACCGACGACCTCTCCCCTTTCCGGATTATCGGGGATGGCATCGATAGTGTATTCGGCAATACGGGATTCCAAAACCACATTGTCAATCAGCCAGTCATGGTCGTATCCTTCATAGCCAAAAGCCAAATAGATGTCGTGACCGGCATATTCATTCAAATTGATTTCGCGTTCTTCCCAATCAGGCAAATTGCTGTCGTTTTGCTGAATCAGTGTGAAATCGGCGGGTGTCGGCGCATGATCAATGTTGTCGGCAAGATAAATTCCGCTTAGGTCACGGTCAGAAAGCCCGTTTATGATGTTAGCATACCTAAAGGTGTAAAACATGTCGTCATCAAAATGCAGCGGGCGGCTGATGGCCCAGCTTTTCTGATATGTCTCGATGGTGTCGTGGTCGTGGCCAAGGCAAAAACCGCTTTCAAGGCCTTGCTCGACGAGTTTCCAGTTGTGTTGCTTGCCGCTGTGGTCTTCATCGATGACGAACCAATCGTCTAATCCTTCTTCAAAATCATTAATGAACGGAAACTCATAAATGGTGTCGCGCATGGCATAGGTTTCATTCAACGTGACATCATCAATATACCAGTTGTGGCCATGATGACCAGAATATTTAAAGGCCATATAAACTACTTCGCCTTGATAACCGGACAAGTCGATGCTGATTGTATCCCAATTTTCCGAAGGGTTTTCTTGCGTCCAGATTTCTGCAAAATTGTTGGTTTCGGTTCCCGTTGTGGAAATCCACACGCCACTGTAAGTATAGTTTTCTGCATTGATTTCCATGGTGTTGAAACTCATCCATGTTGAATCGCGGTTAGGTTGCAGATAAATCGGTGGCGTGATGAGCCAGCCTTCCTGAATGTTGTCGCAAGCAAGGTGGCGGGCACTGAAATCGCCTGAGTGTGCTTGGTCGGTGTTGCGTTCCCAATTAATCACGCTGTTGCCGTCGAAATCGAGAATGTTCCAGCAGGTCCAATCGGTGGTTTCGGCTTCAAAACCATCTGTCCAAGGCAAAGTGCGGGTTTCTCCATCACAAACTGGGAAAACGGCCAGGCCAATGATGTCGCTGCAATTTTCTGGCTGATAAAGAATTTCGCCATCTTTCCAAACCATGCCTTCGCCATTCAGACAACCCGTGAAATAAAGATTCGTCTCGGAAATGCACAAATGATGTATTCTTGAATATCCTTCAATTGGGAAACCCGAAAAAGGGATTTCATAAAGCACTTCGCCATTTTGCAAAACGACTAAGGTCGTGTCAACATTTCCAGCAGCGAAAACGTCATCACCGGATTTGCAAATGGAGTGAATTTCGGAAAACACGCTTCCGCTCTCATCCTGATAGATAATGGAATCGTTTTGCCACATGGCGGCTATGCGGAAACCATTGGCATTCAGATGACCGGCGGCATAAATGTTGCCATCGCTGAAAATCATGCCATCAATGGTTGCAATGCTGCTGAGTTCAAGGAAAACCTCATCGTTTTTCCAGATTAAGGAAGCGGACGGATAGGGCACGATGCCTGCAGAATAGATGTTGCCTTCGTCGTCCATTGCGATTGCGTTGATGGCGCTATACGTAATCGTGTCGCTTGGCGTATAAAGCAATTCGCCGTTTTGCCAGATGGCGGCGTGGGTATATTCATTTGTGTCGGCAATGTAACCTGCCGTAATGATGTTGTTATCATTGACAATCATCTTGTTGAAAACGGAGCCTTCGGTAGCGGTAAGGAAAACTTCGCCGTTTTTCCATACAGTTCCGGTGAAAGCGTTAAGTGTGTCGGTGGTGTAGCCGGCGCAATACACATCGCCGTTTTCAGCCACAAACATATCGTTGACGGTTGGCAAGGCATTGGCATCAAACCAATTGTAAACCAACACATTGTTCTTCCACACGCTTGCCGAAGGATTACCCAACGTATCAGGCGCAGAATGGCCGGCGAAATAGATGTCTTGTGCTTTTGCTATGCCCGCAGAAAGCAGCAATACGAATATGAATGACAGTATCTTTTTCATTGAAGCAGATTTTTGATGAAATATTAACTTGCAAAGATAATCAATTTCCGGAAATGTTGATTATCAATTTGCCGGTTTTTTACAAGTCACGTATCTAAGCAGAAAAAACATGAATTCGCCGCGAAACAAAATGTTTTCTGCATTGTTATATTGCCGTAATCAAAAACCAAAACAACATGAAAACGACATTTAACGCGCTGATAAACAGCAAGCAGTCAGTCCTTATTGATTTTTCGGCACAATGGTGCGGCCCTTGCCAGATGCAATCGAAGATTTTAGAGGGCTTGGTAAAGAACTTCAAGGGAAAGATCAAGATTGTAAAGATCGACGTAGATGAAAACCAGGAAATTGCATTGAAGCAGAAAGTGTATTCCATTCCGACTCTGATTCTTTTCAGAAACGGTCAGGTGCTTTGGCGCAAAACGGGACTTTCGCAGCGCGAAGAGTTGCTTGAACTGCTGAAAAAATAGCCAAAAAGGAAACAGAAACCGGCAAAAAAACTACTGGACGGCAACCCTTTGCACTACAATTCCTGTTGCAGTCGTCATCTTCACGAAGTACAAACCCTTAGCGTATGTTTCTGTTGGCAAATCAAATGACTTCCCTTTGACACCGCTACTATAGACCATCACTCCATTTGCATCATAAACAGCAAGTTGCAATATTTTTTCAGTTGAAACGATGTGCATCAAGCCACGCACCGGATTTGGGTAGATTTCGCATCGAGCTTGAGTCATTTCACCGATTTCAGCATTTCCAACTATCATGATGTCCATGCCGTTGTCGGCAGCAACCATTGGATAGTTTGTGGAGACAACCCGAACGCGGTAATGTTGGCCTGCTGCATCTTCGGGAAGCTGCACCGTCATGCTGCCACTTTGGTTTGTCGTCACGCGGCCCAACTCCGTAGGATTGGCAAAACTGCCTTGAGCATCCGACAGTTGCGCAATCACCTGATTAGGTGCCGCGTTGAGGTTTTCGGGCGACATGGTTCCCGTCAAGGTGAAGGAAACCGTGACATTTGCGCCTGCTTCGTATTGTGCCAACGGCAATGGGTTGGTTTGCAGCGAAGGACTGTAAATCAGAAGGATGTCGTCGATAAACATATCATCGTCGGTACTCCCCTGCCCTGGCGTTGCATTGGTCGTAACCGTAAACAGAAGATACCTGGCATCGGTGCAAGAGCCGTTGCGCTGAAACGGAACCGACATGCGCCGCCAAGTCATGGCGCCACCCGACTGCGCCGTGCGCTGAAAGTTCGTCATAGCGGTGGCTACCAGCTTATCGGCAGGATCTTCGCCGCCATCAGCCAAAAACTTATAGTCGGCATCACCATGGACGGCAGCGTGAATCTGAGCATTTTGCGTGGCAGAAACACTTCGGAAGCAAACCCAAACCGACAAGGAATCAGGGACATTGCTGACAAGCGTATTGAATCGCGCATCGCTGCGCTGCGTGTAGTTGTAGTTGCCGCTGCCCGTGACCGACATGCTGCCGGCATTCATTCTGCCATTGGTCAGATTGCCGTTGGCCGTAATGCCTAAGACCGAATTTGGATAAATCCTGACACTTTTCGAGCCATCGGAGCCTGGCCGCACTTGCGACGATTCCTCAATCTGCTTGGAAAGGAAGCCCGAAAAAGTGCCCGACGCCGACATTGTGGAATGCCAGTTGACAGGCTCGTAGGACGAATTGCCTGAACCGAAATTGGCCCATTGCTCAAAGCCGCGGTTTTCGAACTGCTGGCCATATTGGGCGAACGCGCTGGAAAACAGAAATGCAAATATGGATACTAAAATGTTTTTTCTCATAAAACCATGTCTTTTACAACACAAAAGGAACAGCGTTGCGCCATTCCCTTTGTTTTTTTACTGATAATAAACCACTTATGCTTTTTCCGACAAATCAACGATTTCGGCTTCAGGAGCATTTTTCATTACGGATGCGATGCCGTTGTTCATCGTGACTTCGCTGGCATACATCTGGCTTGAGCCGATAACCTGGCCATTGGTAGCCATCAGGTTGAAGAATGGTTTGCCGTTGGCAGCAACTTTCTTTTCAAAACGTGCTTCGGCTTGAGCATTTTTCTTTACGGATTCTACGCCGTTGAGGCATGAAGCCTTGGTCTTGTAGCCCTGGCTGGTGAGGATGACCTGGCCGTTGGTGGCCTTCAGATTGAACTGATATTCGCCGTTCTTTCTGGTTGTAATTTCAAATTTACCCATGATATTTCTGTTTTTCAATTGAGTTTAGGCTGCAAATATAGAAAATTTTTGATTTAATGATTTAAAGATTTAAAAATTTAAAGATTCAAAAAAATGGATTAAAAAAACGATTTTATCAGTCCTGAGGCCTGCAATCACCCTTGCAGACGGGCCAGCAGTTCGTCGCGATAGCTTGCCCCGACAGGAATTTTCGTTCCCGCAACCGTGACATCCGACTTATCCAAATCCTGAATGTGATTGAAGGAAACGATATACGACTTGTGGACGCGGACGAAACGGTCCTGAGGAAGCATCTCCTCCAAATCCTTCAAGGCAAACAGGGCCGTGACGCGACGTTGCGGCGTGTGAAAAGTCACATATTCGTGCTGACCCTCGATGAAAAGCAAGTCGTCGTAATTGATTTTATACAGCTTGTAATCGGCCTTAACCGTAATGAAATCAGTGGATTTGCTTACCGCATCGGATGGCTTTTTCGTTTCGGATGGTGCAACATTCGCATTGTTGCCGATGGCTTTATTGATGGCCTGGAAAAAACGTGGAAAATCAAAAGGCTTGAGCAAATAGTCGGTAACGCCAAGATTGAAAGCATCGACGGCAAACTCGGAATAAGCCGTAGTGAAAATCACGGCAGGCTTGTTTTCAAGGCTTTGCACCAATTCAAGACCGGTAATGTCAGGCATCTGGATGTCGAGCAATAGGATGTCGACCTTGCTGTTTTTCAGGGCTTCGATGGCTTCGAAGGCATTCGCACAACTCGCCACCAATTGCAACGAATTGATTTTCGACACATAATCCTGCAAGAGCTTTCTTGCCAAAAACTCGTCATCGACGATGACCACGTTATACTTTTTCTCTGTCATATCTCAATTGTAACTTTATATTTTCCAGCAATTTGTTCAATATCAAAACGATAGTTTTCGCCATAGTGCAGCATCAGGCGTTGGCGCACGTTCTTCTGCCCTATTCCCGAATTCGATTCACGGCTTGAAGTCAGCGCAACGGCATTCTGAGCCACACTGTTTTCGGCTTCAAAACTGAAATGGCTCTCCCTCTGCACGAGGCGAATATGCACATATCCGTCGGGATTGCTTTCGAGGCGGCTGTATTTGAAACAGTTTTCGGCAATCGGCTGCAGCAACATTGGCGCTATCATAAAATTCTCATTTTCAATATTTTTTTCAAAAATCACATTACATTCCTTTTCCATTCTCATCATCTGGAAATCGATGAAATTCTCCACATATTTCACTTCCTTGGCCAAAGGAATCATGTCGGCTTGGCAATCAACCAATACGTAGCGCAGCATTTCGGAAAGTTTCAGAACCCCGTCGGCGGCATTTTCATCGTTCATGTAGACCATCGAATAAATGTTGTTCATGGCATTGAACAGAAAATGCGGATTGATTTGCGACTTCAGGTAACGCAACTCCATGTCGAGTTTCTCGCTTTTCAGCTTATCAGCGGCAATGCGGTCATCGTTTTCCTTCCTCTGGTAATAGAAAATCAGGGCAACGGCGTAAACGGCTATGAACCAAATCGTATCGAGCAGAAACGGGAACGGGCTGTGACTCATGATTTCCTCGATTGGCGTCTCCGCGACATGTATCAGCAGGAAAACGCGGATGACCGCCGAGAGGAACGCCATAATCAATACGGCAAAGAAACTGAGCACAATGAAAAGCATGGTCTTCTGCCGGGCAAGCAGATAACGGATCAGGACCTTGTTCACAAGGGTGACAAGCAACATCACTTCTATGACGAAAGCCACCGAATCGAACAGCTTGAAAAGATAGTTGCTGTTGGGATTTGCCGCAAAGAAAACGACAAACAAAATAAGCCAGGTCACACCTTTTTTATGAAGGCGGTCGATGAAGTCCAAATTAGGTTCTGCCTGTTGCGTTTTCATCCGTTCCGAATTTTTCGGCAAATGTAAACGGTTTTATTGGTTTTCAAATCTTTTTTCAACAAATTTCGGATTTCTTTCACAAAACCAATTCCGCACGACTTGTGAAACACGCCCGATTGATGACGATTTGCGCTGGAATGCATCCAACAGGCAGCCTGTCTTAATCACTCTTATCCAAACGGCTTTCAATTTACCGCAACTTGTTCCGTTCATAATGCGGCGCAACAACCATGATGAAGAACACCAAGGCAACGACGACCATAATGTCGGCCACCAAATAAGCCGCACTGAACGAAAAATGCTCGGAAATGGCGCCACCCGAAAAAATGCCGATGCCAAGACCTAAATCCCAGGAAGTCAGATAAGTGGAAGTTGCCGTTCCCCTTTGGCTGTTCGGAGCCAAATTGATGAACAAGGCATTGAAAGCCAGAAAACATGTGCCGAAACCCATGCCACAGCACAAGGCAATCAAAAGAAATGCGATTGGGGTAAACTTCACATTCAAGCCGTTGACATAGTGGCACAAAGACAAGCCCAACATGGCAAGCACCACAATGGCGAGGCCCAACCCTATGGTAAACGAAACCTTTCCTTTGTCGACCATGCGGCCCGAAAACAAACGCGAAGCGATGAGGCCGACGGCATAAACCGTAAAGAACAAGCCGCTGCTGATTGCGAGATTCATTTCTTTGGCATAAAGAGCTATATAGTTGGAAATCTGTCCGTAAGCGAAAGCCAACAACATGAACGAAACGCCCGCCAACAAACCTTTAATCAGGATGAAACGGTCGAACGACAAAGGCGGACGCTTTACCGGCGGGCGGAATTTGGTCTGGATGCGCGAAGCAAACAAGGCCGCCAAAAGGCTGCAAGCCATGCAGCCTATGAAAATGACATTAAAGCTGTATTTTTCATAGACGAACAAGCCTGTCATCGGGCCAACGGCCATAGCTATGTTATTGGCCACGCCAAAATAGCCAATGCCTTCTCCCCTTCTTGCCGACGGCACCACGTCAATCACCAAGGTATTGCCGCCCACCGAAGTCAGGCCGAAGGAAAGGCCGTGCAGGATGCGCACAATGATCAGGATGGTAATGGTGGATGCGAAAAGATAGCCGCAGAAAACGGCCGTAAACACCGACAAGGCAAGCAGATAGAGCGGCTTGCGCTTGAAAGCGTCCATCATGTAGCCAGAGAACGGACGCACACACAAGGTGGCTAAGGTGTAGCACGAAATGACCGCACCGACAACCGAATTGCTCGCCTGAAAATTCTGCTGGATGAAGAAAGGCAGCACTGGCAGCAACAGATAGAACGAAAAGAAAAACAGAAAGTTAGCAATGCAAAGGCAAATGTAATTCTTATTGAAAAGCTTCTCTTCCATGACCTTTTTGAAAAAACGCGCAAAGATAGGGATTTCTGATGTAAGGTTGTTTCAGAGAAAACGGGAAATCAGAATTCCCGGATAAGTCATTCCAAAACAAGCTTTTCGGAACACAATTGCTTTTCATTGCAGACAACCTTGATGTGATAGACGCCAGGGGCCAAATCAACCGGCAAATCCATTTGGGATTGAGTCAGACGCTCACGCTTGACCACAACACCCAGCATATTCACTATCTCGACCGTCATGCCGCTCTCTGGAACAAAAGAAAGGACGAGAGTGACCCGATTCCCACTTTTTGCTGGATTGGGAAACAATTGGATGTGTTTGTCAGCATTTTCATCAACGCCAATACAAGCATTGAAACTGAGAACGTAAGGATTACTCAAAGTACCTTCAACCGCATCAGCTGAGTATTCATACTGATTTTCAGATAAATAAATCATATTCGACGTATTATCAGCCAATCGGAACTGCAACACGTCGTTTTCATCGCCAGCGATGGTAAGAAAAGCCACATAACGATTCTGAGATTCGACAAACTGAGGAGCCACAGCCCCACGGCAATCGTCACCGGCAAAGGCAGCCAGCTCGAAATTTCCGTCAGGCAACTCTTTTCCCTCAAGATTAATGGCTGCTATCATGCTCATGTTTGTAGGGAAACCGTTTGAAGACGCGTTCCATCTTGAAGGTTTCAGCAATTTTCTCTCGCCCGTTTCGCCTGTTTGGGAAAAATGGAACGGCACAGCTTCATCGCCATTGTTACGAATCATATAGCCAAATCCAGGTTCCAGCATCGTCAATGAGCCGGTCCATTGCGAATCGCAGAAAATAGCGAACTGGTTCTTGCTCTTGATCAAATCATTTTCACCCGCGAAAAGTGCGTATTCCGTCATGGCCTCATTAAGTTCAACCGGCACATCATTCGGGAAGCCAATCCATGACCAGCCCGGCTGTGCATTGATTACGACATCATCGGCCGACAACCTCAAAGCACCCGCTATCCGGACATCATTTTCAGGCGTATTTGTCAATTTAATCATATACATCTGGTCATTGGAAATTCCATCCAAACTGCCTGACCAGACAGAATCAAAAGCGACAAACTGCGTCTTCGACTTAATCAGGTCTGCATTTTCGCCCAAAGCAGCTTCAAGTCTATTCAAGCCACCTTCGCGCATGTCGATATAGGTCGACCACCAGTTCCAACCTTGCTCCATAGCGAAAACCTGGGACTCGGTTTCGATGTAAGCCGGCTGGTTGACATTCAAGCCGTGAACCGGTAACAGAGGCACACTCTGAGCATTTGTTGCCTTTGCCACAACACATAACAACGTTAATATCAGTATGTTTCTTTTCATGACATGCAGTTTTGTTCAAGATTTACGATGTTTTTACATTCGCTTTAAGCCGCTGCAAAATTAGGATTTTTTCCATTTGGAAGCTATAGCCTGAACCGTTTGTTTTCAAGCAGTACGCAAATACGAAAGAAATATCCCTTGGCGTTTTCCATGAAATATATGCCATTTTGTCATTTAAAGCATATTTATGATTATTTTTTTACGTCATTTTGTCATGTTTTCAAACAAAAACACACTGTTTTTTGTTTTGGCTCAAGATTTGACTATTGCGAAACCGTCCGAGCGAAAGTCCGACAGGCAACAACCCAAAAGCCCCGTTTCGACAAGCTCAACGAGCAATAAAAGCAAGCCCAACGGGCGGCAAAACAATAGACAACAATTAAACAAACAGTTAAACAATTAAAAACCAAACATCATGTTAGTAACCAGAAGACCACAGGATTTCATGCCTACATTGTTCAACGAACTCATGAACATGGGCAACGTTTCGTACGCAACCCCTCAGATGAACATCATCGAAAGCAAGGAAGACTACAAGGTACAGTTCAGCGTACCCGGACTTACCAAGGAAGATTTGAAGATTTCCATCAATGCCGAAGGGAACCTCATCGTAGAAATGGCCAAGGAAACCAAGACCGAAACCAAGGACGAAGCCAAGCGTTATTTGCGCCACGAGTTCTCGGTGGAACAGTTCCGCCAGACCATCATGCTGCCAGAAGACATTCACCGCGAGCAGATTACGGCCAAGGTAGAGAACGGCATCCTCGAAATCATGCTGCCGAAAGTCACCATGGAAGAGAAGAAGAAACTCGTTCAGACCATCGAAGTGAATTAAAAAGCCATGTGTGAAGATTTAGGAGTTAGGACCGCGTGCGTCCGCCAATTCCACCAATAACACGCCCTTCGCTTGTAGAGACGCGATTCGCATCTCAAAAAAAACGACCAAGAACCAAAACGACGGGACGGAGCAATCCGCCCCGTTTTTTATTGTCATTTAAATCAACGGAACACTAATTTTCCTATTTTTGCCGATTATTTTATTCGCAATGAGAAAAAAACACATTTTATCTGCATTTTTCATGGCATTGGCTTTTAACGCCTTTGCGCAAGACCAGGCCATCACCCTGAACACTTTACGTCTCGACACCCGTGCCGACTTCACCTACGACTATCATTGTGCCGACAACAGTTCCGACCACGGTTTGCAAGGCAAATATCTGCAAATCACCATGGACGGCAACATTACCGACAAGTTCAGCTACCATTTCCGCCAGCGCATCAATTCGCCCAACTCGAGTTTCGCCAACACTTTTTTCCAAGGCACCGACTGGGCCTACCTCAACTGGCACCTTTCCGATGAGTTTTTCATCTCAGCAGGCAAGCAGGTGGTTGCCATCGGCGGCTGGGAATACGATGCCGCACCTATTGATATCTATTACGGCACCGACTTCTGGAACCACGTTTGCTGTTACGAGATGGGCGTCTCCGCAAATTACAAGACGCACGACGGACGGAACCACGTGCTGTTCCAGTTCTCCAACTCGCCCGCCATCAACCAGTCATTGCAAGGCATCTACGCCTACAACCTGATGTGGTACGGCAACATGGGACACTTCAAGACAGCCTATTCCGTCAACATGCTTCAAAATACTGAGAAACAGTTTGTCAACTACATTTCGTTAGGCAACAAGTTCGTGTTCGACGACTTCGAAGTCCGCCTCGACCTTCAGAACCGCGCCTCAAGCAAAAACACACGTTTTCTTGCCGAGAATTACACCATTCTCCTTGGGGCAGGCCTCAATATCGGCGAGAAATGGATTATCTTCGCCAAAGGCGGCTTCGACCACAACAGCGACGACATCATAGACCTTTACAACCCGCTCGGCGGAAACGTGCACTTTGAAAGCGCCGGCTTCGAATTCTACCCCATGAGCGGCCGCAACTTGCGTCTTCACTTCTGCGGCACGCACACCAACACCGATGGAACACACAACTACCAAGCCAACATTGGTCTAACTTGGAAAGTCAACCTACTGAATATCAAGAAAAACAATCAAAAATAAGATATGCCACGTTTATCATTCCTTAACAAGCGGAAAAGCACCCACGAATATCACAATGTCGTGGAGAGAATTTTCGGCACCTTTGAAAAATGGGTGAAACACCCTTTGAAATTCACCACGAAACGTAGCTTTGAAGCTATCGTTTTCCTGATCATCTTCTTTGCATTCTTCGGCGGACTGGCCTACAAGATGACCCTTCCCAAGATGCTCAACACCTTCATGCAGACCTCCTATCACCTGCTTTTGGAGACCGTATTCTACATCATGGCCATCTGCGTGCTGATGGGCGCCATCAGCAAAATGCTCACCGAATTCGGTGTCGTGCGTCTGCTTGAAAACATGCTCCGTCCTTTGATGAAGCCCCTCTACAACCTTCCGGGCGTTGCCGCCTTGGGCGCCGTGATGACCTTCTTGAGCGACAATCCCGCCATCATCACCTTGGCCCACGACAAGAACTTCAACCGTTACTTCAAGAAATACCAGCTGGTTTCGCTGACCAATTTCGGCACGGCATTCGGCATGGGCCTTGTGGTTATCGCTTTCATGACGGGCCTTGGTTTCGGCAAAGGCGCCTTGATTGGCTTGGCTGGAGCTGTCATCGGCAGCATCGTATCCACACGACTGATGCAACGCTTCACTCTGAAATCTTATCCCGAACTCGATGAACCAATCGCCGAAGTTACAGGCGACGAGCAGAAAATCACATTCAAGAGCGAAGGCAGCGTGTTCATGCGTTTCCTTAACTCGCTGTTGGACGGCGGCAAGGACGGTGTCGGCATCGGCTTCGCCATCATTCCTGGCGTGCTCTGCATCTCCACCATCGTCATGATGCTTACCTTTGGACCTTCGGGCGAAAATGGCGAATATTTAGGCGTTGCCTACGAAGGCGTGCCGGTCATCACATGGGCCGCCGACAAGATCAACTTCATCTTCAAATGGCTGTTCGGCTTTGAAAGCGGCGCATTGATTTCCTTCCCGATGACGGCGCTCGGCGCTGTCGGTGCAGCCATAGGTCTGGTGCCCCGTTTCATTGCCGAAGGCATCATCAATACCAACGCTATAGCCGTGTTTACCGCCATGGGCATGTGCTGGAGCGGTTTTCTTTCGACTCATGCCGCCATGCTCGACTCGCTCGGCTACCGTCAACTCATCGGCAAGGCCATCGGCGCCCACGCCATCGGCGGTCTTTGCGCTGGCATTGCAGCTCACTGGCTGTATGTGCTGATTGCATTGATTTAATCAGTGTTGTTACGAATCAGCAAGAATGTTTCAAAAATAGCCAAAACAGTTTCACAATTGAAAAGAGGCCGACTAAAAAGTGATTTTTTTGGTCGGTCTTTTTGTTTCTGCGTTTTTGTTCCTTAAGGCTTTGATTCGGAGCAAAAACGGCATTTTGTGGCTGGGAGATCCTCAACAAGCCTCAGACAGGCTGTTCCATAGC
>JAZQPN010000153.1:0-2227 GCA_045628585.1 Bacteroidales bacterium
ATTACGCCAAGGTCAGCTATGATGCCAAGAACGATGAAATCATCTTGCGAGGCTCGCTCGACAAGAGAGGTATCCTTGGAAGGTCACAGAAGTGGATTCGCAAGAAATAAGGAAATCTGTTTCCTAAACGTCCAATTTGAACTCGGCATCAAACCAGCCGGTGGCTTCTTTCAATAAGTCAAATTCTTCGCCTGTGAGTTTATCGACAACGTGCACAGTGCCACGGATGTTGTCGTAAGTAAATGTAAACTGGGAGTTTACGTCGTCTTTGGGTACGTCCATTTTAGATGTTAGTTGATTTGGGCAGCAAAGATACTACTTTTTAAGCCATGCGAATCATTTTTTGAACTCGTTGACGAAAATTTCGTGCAACTCGTCGGGTGCGGTTTGCAGAATCGACTTGTAGTTCATTTTCTTTTCGTCCATGAGCCAGACCATAAACTCGTCGTGGAACGACTTGATTTCGGCACCGTTCATCTTGTGGTAAATCAGGTTCAGTTTGGCTTCCGCATCTGCCCAGGAAAAGCCTTCGGCTTGGGCAATTTTTTCAATCATTTTATCCATAGTGTATTTTGATTTTGGGGTTAATACTGCTGCAAATATAGCATCTTTTTGGCCAAAAGTCAAGAGTTTTCGTATTTTTAGTCTCTTTTTTCAACAAATTCCTTTATTTCTTCAAACGAAAGACACCTTTATGCCGTAATTTTTACCTTTGTGTCACAAAACAGCTTTCTCAATCGTCTTATAGGTGTAAAAACTCCAAAATGGAATCCGAATTTGAAAAGACATATCGAAACTTCTATCCGAAACTGTTCAGGATTGCGGCGAAGCTGCTGCAAGATTCCGAGGGCGCAAAGGATGTCGTGCAGGATGTCTTCACTTCGTATTACCATACTTTGCAAGGCAGAAAGTCCATCAACGATTTGGAAAAATGGTTGGTGAGAAGCACGATTAATAAAGGTATTGACTACAGAAGGAAAAATGCAAGGTTTGTCGTGGTGGAAGATGTTCAGACGGAAATGAATATTGTTGAAAATCAAAACGATGTGTCTGAAATCCTGAATGTGGTTGAACGCCTTGACAAAAAGGAAAAGACGATGGTCGTCCTTTACAGCGAAGGTTATTCCTATAAGGAAATCGCCGAAATTACGGGTAGGAATTTCAATTCGGTGGGAAAAACCTTGTCGAGAATCATGAAAAAGATTAAAAAGCAATTGCAATGAAACACATAGATAACATATTGATACAGAAATACATTGATGGCGAATTGACGGAAAAGGAAATTCAGGCCATCGAATTGCACCTTGCAGATTGTGCTTCGTGCAGGCGGAAAGTTGATGATCAGCGTGCGTTTTCTGAAAAGGTGAAACACTCGTTGGAAAATCCGGTTCCTGATAAAATCGAAATACCTCCGTTCAGCATCAAGGAGGAAACGGTTTCTAAGGATAGGGCTGTTCGTATCGCCATTATTTCATCGTTGGCGACGGCTTGCGCGGTGGCGCTTTTGTTTGTCATTGTCAATCTTGTCAATTCGCGGCCAAAGCCGATTGAGCCATTCTACGACTATTACACGGTGGAGGAATACGATGCCAACAAGACGTTTTCAGAGCAGGAACTTGCTTTGTATGAATTAGAATCACAGTTAAAGGAACAATTATAAAACCAATTTGACATTATGAAAAAGTTATTTTTGATTATCGCGCTGGCATTCATTGCCTTCCATTTTGCTGATGCACAAGAGATTAAACTTGTTGCTGACAAAACATACGGTGTCGGAAACGATTGGGACAAGATTTTCGACAGTTATTACGACAAGTTAGATGACGGTTACAAAATTGGATTGCGAAAGCGTCTCGTTATGTATGATGATGGGAAAGCTATTGTCAGCCATGCCACAAGAAACAGGTATTCGGTGTTCGATGCAAATGGTAAATTCCTGAAAGACATCGTAATACATTTCGCTGACAAGAACAAGAAGCCTTATAATATCCAGAGGATAGGTGGAAGAATTGGCAACCTGTTCTATACGGAAGCCAACAATATGGGCGATATTTATTTCTTTGATGACAACGGGTTGATTGTCAATGAATTGAAAATAAAATACCAGTCCTTGGAAATGTTGACTTTGGATGACAGCCACATTGCCATTTTCGGCGGTTGCGCTTGGTCCAATAAATATCGTAATTTTGTGTCGATTCTCAATGTCAATACGGGCAAGGATAAGATT
>JAZQPN010000154.1:0-1920 GCA_045628585.1 Bacteroidales bacterium
TCTACACCCTCGAGAACCTCGACCTTGGCGCAACAGCTATCAATGTGCCTGATTTCGTTGGCGCGGGCAATCTTCCTGTCAGCATGCAGGTTTTCAACTATGGCGTTACCCCTGTAACATCAGTTGAAGCCAGCTACCAGATCGATGAAAACGAGCCTGTTACCGAGACTTTCTCTGTCAACATTCCTTCGTTAGGCACAGCAGCCTTGGATTTCACGACCTTGACCGCTTTGATTCCTGGCACATACAACCTCTCTGTCGACATTCTGAATGTCAACGGCACTCCAGACGACATCGAAGACAACAACACATTGTCGAAGAGCGTTTCCGTCGCTTTAGGCTCCGCCCAGAAGATTCCTATGATTGAGCACTTCTCTTCATCAACCTGCGGACCATGCGTCAGCGTCAATACCGCCATGCTCAACCTCTGCAACAACAATCCTGGCAAATTCACTTACACCAAGTATCAGATGAACTGGCCTGGCAACGGCGACCCTTACTACACTGAAGAAGGCGGAGTCAGAAGAAACCACTATGGCGTGAATGCTGTCCCTCAAGTGTTCATGGACGGCGACGACCAAGGTTATGGTGCCGCCACACAAGCCACCCTTGATGCCCACTACAACACACCGGCCTTCGCTGAAATCCGTGGCGCTTTCACCGTTGAAGGCAACACCATCCATGTTTCAGCCGACATCATGTCATACATCGACATGAACAACGTCAGAGCATTCGTCACCGTCAACGAAAAGGAAACCCACAACAATGTCGGTGGCAACGGCGAAACAAGCTTCCACCACATCATGATGAAGATGTTGCCAAATGGCAATGGCTCAACCATTTCAATCGCTGCCGGCGAATACAAACACCTCGAATTCTCTCACGACATGTCATCGACACACGTCGAAGAAATGACAGACCTCGAAGTTTCGGTTTGGGTTGAAGACTTCAATGCCAAGAGCGTGTTCAACAGCCACTTCATGTATGAAAACACCGAACATCCATACGCACCACAGAATGTTACCCTGACCGAAGACGAAACCGGCGAAGAAAACATCATGGTTCTTACTTGGGATGCTCCTGAACAAGGCAATCCTACGGGCTACAATGTTTTCCTCAATGGTGAATTGGTTGCCGAAAACACGGCTGACATGAGCTACACCTTTATTGGTGAATTCGGCACATTCTATGTCACTGAAGTTCAGGCTGTCTATGGCGACGACATGACTTCCGTTAAGGTTGTTGCAGCAAAGACAAACACTTGGGCTGTCGCTGAAAACACAGAAAGCAGCTGCCATGTTTATCCAAATCCTGCCAACAACATGGTCCGCATCGATGCAACGAACGAAATGCAGCAAATCAGCATCTACAACGTGCTTGGCGCTTTGGTCGAGAGCATCAATGTCAACGGCAAGTCAGTCCAGCTGAACCTCGCCAACTACAGCAACGGCGTCTATTTCCTCAACATCAACCATGCTGAAGGCAACAGCACGCAGCGCTTGGTGATCACACATTAATGCCGGACAAATCCGACATGTCCTGAACAACCGATTCAGGATCTGGCCAAAAAAACGAATCACACCGCAGGCAAATGCTTGCGGTGTTTTTTTTGTGGGTTTTGACACAGGATGCCAGTGGAAACGAATTCATCCAAAGTGCTGCAAGAAAATCCAGGATGTTTTGACATGGTCTTAGGACATCTTATCTTCAAACATTCCAAAAGGCACAATTCGATGTGAAAATTTTTGGCATCTATATACATTTAGGCCCAAACATTGGACGCAGAGCGGAAATCAGAGAACACGCGACGAAGTCAGAGAATACGCGAAGCGGATTCCTTATTAACTACGTCGAAATGAATATTGACTACGTCGAATCTAAAAGATTTCACCGACACGAAGTGAGGTAATCTTCGATTTC
>JAZQPN010000155.1:0-2815 GCA_045628585.1 Bacteroidales bacterium
TCTGACTTTGCAAGTCGTATTCCGCCTAGCTCTAAGCCGAATGCAAACTCTTTGCTGGCTTAGCTTGTTTGTTTTTTGCTTTGTTTTTGTTGGCCACGAGTGCGATAAAAGTTATTAATTCACTACTTTTGCAGCCATGAAAAAGATAGAAATCATGGCGCCGGTGGGTTCTTACGAAGCCCTTTCGGCAGCAATACAGGCCGGTGCGGGATCGGTTTATTTCGGCATCGGCAAACTTAACATGCGTTCGCGCTCGGCGAAGAACTTCAATCTGGATGACTTGAAACAGATTGCCGAAATTTGCAATGCCAACGGCGTGAAAAGTTACGTGACCATCAACACGGTGATTTACGACGAGGAAATCGAAGAAATGCATCAGCTGGTTGACGCGGTGAAAGCCAACGGCATTTCGGCCATCATCGCCTCCGACCAAAGCGTCATCCAATATGCGCGGCAGATTGGAGTGGAAGTCCACATGTCGACGCAGACCAACATCACCAACATTGAGGCTGTGAAATACTATTCGCAGTTTGCCGATGTCATGGTGACGGCACGCGAACTTAATGTAAATCAGGTGAAACGCATCACCGAACAGATTGAACAGCAGCAGATTCGCGGACCGAAAGGCGATTTGGTGCGCATTGAGGTCTTCTGTCATGGCGCTTTGTGCATGGCCATTTCGGGCAAATGCTATTTGAGTCTTGACAATTACAATTCGTCGGCTAACCGTGGTGCTTGCCTACAGCTTTGCCGCCGTGGCTACGAAGTCCGCGACCGCGAGGAAGGCATCGAATTGGCCATCGAAAACGAATATATCATGTCGCCAAAGGACCTTTGCACTTTGCCTTTCTTGGATAAGGTCTTGGATGCAGGTGTCGAAGTGCTGAAAATAGAAGGTCGTGGCCGCTCGCCGGAATACACCAAGGTGACGGTGGCGGTCTATCACGAAGCTATCAAAGCCATTGAGGAAGGCTCGTTTACGCAAGAAAAAATCGATGCGTGGATGGAGCGTGTGCGCAGCGTCTATAACCGCGATTTCTGGGACGGCTATTATTTGGGTCGCAAGACGGGTGAATGGACGCAAGTGTATGGTTCACAGGCAACTAAAACAAAACTTTATGTCGGTCAAATCACCAATTATTTCAGCAAGTTGGGCGTTGCCGAAATCCGAATGGAGACCCACGATCTGAATGTTGGCGACGAAATCATGATTATCGGACCGACGACAGGCGTTTATGAAGACACAGTTGAAGAAATCCGCGTCGATTTGAAACCAGTCCAACAAACCGTGAAAGGCGAAGCTTGCTCCTTGCCAGTGAAATCGTTGGTGAGAAGAGGGGATAAGGTTTATAAGATGGTTATGAACAATGCAGAACTTTAATTTTCACACACACAGCGTTTACAGTGATGGCAAGTCGCAGCCTCGTGAAATCGTTGAAGAAGCTGTCCGTCAAGGATTTAGTGCCATTGGTTTTTCTGAACACAGTCCTTTGCCTTTCGACAATACCTTTTCGGTGAAGGATTATGACATGCCGAAATATGTTGCCGAAATTGCGCAACTAAAAGAGGAATTCAAGGACAAAATTGAGGTTTATTGTGCTTTGGAGGCCGATTATGTTCCCAACACTTCGGAGACTTTTTCGGTGACGCAGCAAAAGTATCATCTTGATTATCTGATAGGTGGGGTTCATCTTGTCGGTCAATCGGCCAATCCTGACGAATTATGGTTTATTGATGGTCCTAAATGGGAAATCTATGATGAAGGCTTGCAGAAATTCTTTGATGGCGACATTCATCGTGGCGTGCGCCGTTTCTATGAGCAGACGAATGAAATGATTGAGTATGAGCATTTTGACGTTATCGCTCATTTCGACAAAATCAAGATGCACAACCGCGACCGCTATTTCCATGAAGATGAAACCTGGTACCGCAAACTGGCAATGGAAACTTTGGACTTGATTCGCGAAAAAGGTCTCGTGATGGAAATCAACACACGTGGCATCTACAAGAAGCGTTACAACGGCTTTTATCCTTCGCCTTGGCTGATGAAAGAGGCTTGCACAATGGGTGTTCCTGTCATAATTTCCGCCGATGCGCATCATTTCAGTGAGATTTCACTGGAATTTGAAGCTGCTGAAAATGCCTTGCGCCAAGCGGGTTATCATAGTGTCGTCAAGTTTAAGGATGGTAAATGGATTGAACATTCCATCTGACTTTGAAATGCGATTATCGCGTCTCAATAATAATAATGTAAAAACGAGAGATGCAAATTGCACCTCTCGTTTTTGTTTCCAAAATATTGATTATGAATTATTTATTTAGGAAATTCATCACATTGTTTTCAATGCGTTTGGCGAGGTCTTCCGAGTCGGCGGCCTTTTCGAATTTGTGGCCGGTCACTTTTTCGTAGAGTTCGATGTAACGGTCGGAAACGCTATCGACGTATTCAGGTGTCATTTCTGGCACTTGCTGGCCTTCCTTGCCTTGGAAACCGTTGGCCATCAGCCATTCGCGGACAAATTCCTTTGAAAGTTGGATCTGAGGTTCGCCTTTTGCGAAGCGTTCTTCGTATTGGTCGGCGATGAAATAGCGTGATGAGTCAGGCGTGTGGATTTCGTCCATCAGGTAGATTTGGTCGCCAATTTTGCCGAATTCATATTTCGTATCGACGAGGATAAGTCCTTGTTTGGCAGCGATTTCGGTTCCGCGCTGGAAAAGTTTGCGTGTGATGGCTTCAATCTGTGCGTAGTCGCTTTCGCTAATCAGTCCTTGGGCAATAATTTCTTCGCGTGAAATGTCTTCGTCGTGACCTTCA
>JAZQPN010000156.1:0-1802 GCA_045628585.1 Bacteroidales bacterium
ATGCAATGCATTTCCGATTTGGAAATGAACTTATCCCGTTCATTTTCGCTCAGTTTCCAATACTCATAGCCATTGACATATTCATTAATTGTTACACGATGCTTTTTTAAGGCCTTCCGATAATCTTTCAACGTCCCTTTATCGCCACCGGACGAATAATAGGATTTTGCCTCTTGCAGAAACTTTTGTTTTTCTTGCAGAAACATTTTTGGTTCCTGAATCCATTGCATCCGCCAATAGGCTTTGTATAGTTTAGATGATTTAAAACCTGACATATTTCACTATTATTAATAATCGCTCACTTTAGGTATCTTTTTATCCGACTCTTAACGGCAGATAACTTTATCTTTGTCCACATGAACATTTGATATAAACGACTTTTTAGCAGCACTTTTCTCCATCCAAGTTCTTTATCAACTGCCGCCGAACGTTCCTTGTCTAACAGAGACAAAGTGTTATCATTGTTGAGGTAGGAATATTCATGAAACGACTTGATTTCATCCCCTTCTATCTCTGTTGTTACAATCATTCCCACTCTGGCAAGAAAAGGCAAAGACTTCAATGTAATGCAATCCACAATCGGGTATTCATCCGTAACAGGCAAGGAAGAACAATCAATGGGGCCATCTGGATAATACGTCACTTTGGGCGGTGCAATCAGCCTTTCGGGGAACAAGAAATTTCCCATGCTGTATGCCACACTTTTTTTATGGCTGTTGATAACAGGTTGCACACGATGAGGATGACTTCCTAAAACCAAATCTGCACCTGCATTGAACATGATTTTGGCCATTTTCACAGTTGATATATTGGGGTCAAAAGTATGCTCCGTTCCCCAATGCGCCAAGACCACAACATAATCGTATTGACTCTTAGCTTTTTCTATTTCAGACTTCACATAATCTTTCCGCATCGGATTCACGCCAGGCTTGTTCTCCATTGCATAGGTGCACCAATACACATGGTTGTAATCCGTGTCACAAAAAGCGAGGAATGCAATAGTTTTACCTTTTTTGTTGACCACAACCGGACGTCCTGCCTCTTCAATATTCTCACCCGCCCCGCAATGCTTGATACCATTGGCATCCAATATCTCAATAGTATGCTTTGCTCCATCTTCACCCAAGTCGAAGAAATGGTTATTCGCTAAACTCACAATGCCAATGTTGAGTTCCTTTAACCGACGGACATCATTGTCTTTTGCATAGATAACATTACCCCTGTCAGCGACTTTTTCTTGGTCGTATGTGGGTTCATTGCCCAAGGCACATTCCAAAGTTCCGACACAAATATCACCTGAAGACAGCATTTTCAGGACCTCATCATTAGCACATTTGCTCGGATTGTCCGACAACAATCCCCCAGGCATAATGTCTCCGACACCAATAATAGTAACCATACTCAAATATGAACTATATTACCTTTTCATTATATCTGTAGCCATTATAGGCCGTGCTGGTGACAGATATGTATTGCAAAGGATCTATGCCATACAACTCCATCACAGTATCTTTCACACGTTGCTTCACGCCAATTTTCTTGGGAGCCTGCATGCCTCCATCGAAATCGGGTCCATGATTCCCCTCAATAAGCCCAACCTCACCGTTGTCTTTTATAACAACATCCCAGCCTGCATACATTGTTTTGGGCATGACTTTAGTGGCTTTTGTGCAAGTCTCAACCACCTTGTCCCAATATGGAATTTGGAATCCTTTAATAGGTTTCTTGCTATCGGGATGAACGACATATTTGTTCCCATTTGAATCCAGACCATCTGTTTCTATCACACCAGTTTTCACATC
>JAZQPN010000157.1:0-4668 GCA_045628585.1 Bacteroidales bacterium
GGCTCCTGATGATATTGTATTGCAAATCATCAAGATACTGGTCATCAACACGCCATTGGGCCATCGGTCCAAAACCCGTGTTGATACCATAAATGACTTTTTCCGCCGAAAACGCTTTCAGAAACTCATAGCAATCGTTCACCCGGCCAATCCATTCCGGACTGATGGCTAACTTTTCGTTTCCATAAAGGATTTTCTCGACGTCATCTAATCTTATCTTATCGGTAAGGGTAATCATAACTTACTGTTTTACTTTCCATTGATATAATCATTCAATTCCCGTTTCGACGAATCGTACTTGAAAGCCTCATTCACCAAATAATACTTGTTTGGCTCAGTACAATACTGGTAGGCATATTTAGCGAATTCCAAAGCGTTGTTTTCGAAAGAGAAAAGTTTGCAGATTTCAGTAATCTGTGCCGCATTCATGCCGTTGCCCGAAACGACTTGCTTAGCCAATGCAAGACGTGAATTATCAAATGATTCGTTTCTTATCTGTTCTTTCGCTTGGTTGAAATCGGCAGGATTCAAGCCAGGCAAAATGTTGCTATTAGGTTGACTTTCATAAAATTGTAAAGTTAATTCCGGACGGAAACCGCCTTGGGTTGAAATCAATCCGAAAAAGCCATTGCGCTGTGTAAACTCAAACGATTTTGAGCCATCGAGTTGTACGAATTGTCCGACACAATTGTGTTCCTGATTGTCCATTTCGACGCGGATATAATAATCGCGCGGCACCATGTTTTGGATGCAAATGGATTTCACGGAGTTTTCGTTTTGCAAGACATCGTCGACAAAAAGCCAGAACGACTGGCCTGCAAAAGCCTTAATGGATAATGAACAATTCGCATTTTGCTGATTTCCAACATTATGAATCTTTATTTGCGCCATTGTCGGCAAACTCAGCAAGGCAAACATTATGATGAATAGTTTCCGCATAAAACACTTTCTCCGATAATTTTGCAAAAATACAAATATTATTCCATCAAAAAAAGTTTGCCACAGAAACAACCAACATTGTTCTGTGGCAAACGGAATTGTTGAAGCGACATAATTATTCGATAACGACTTTCTTGGTGACGACCTTGCCGCCAATGAGATTGACGAAATAGATGCCTGAAGGAAGGTCGGAAACATCAATTGTGGCGTTCCGGCGCATCACGAAATTGCGCACTTCCTGACCGTTGGCACTGATGATGTGGACGCAAACCTTGCCCAAATCGTAATCGGTGGAAATGTTCATGCTGCCCTTCACTGGATTTGGCGTGATGGAAACCGAGAATGGGTCTTTGTTCAGTTCAGGATAGGCTGGAACATCAAGCAGAATCTCACAGTTGTTGCTGTAGCTGACCACTGAACCAGAGACGCGCAAAATCGGGTTGTCGGCAGCGGAGCATTGCACGCAGGTCTGGCCATCGACGCAATCAGGATGATTCGGGTGGCAGAGGTCGAGATAGGTCGGGTCGAATTCATAGAACAGTTCGGCTGAACCGGCTGGCATGTATTCGGTCAAATCGAAATCCCAAACCAAAGCCATTGAACCTGGGCACCAGCCGCTACGGTTGTAGGTCCAAGTGCCGTTTTGTGGCTGACAGCCGGCTGGATTCGGGTTGCAAGTTCTCCAAAGATGCTGCTCGAACTTGTTCTGTCCGTTGACGAAAACATGGTGTGTGGCTTCGTAAAATTCAGCCGCATTGCCCGTGTTGTTGCAGTTGTTGGTGCCGCTGCTCCAGTTGTGGCCTGAGGTCATAAGTTTCAGTTTTGCGGCTTCGGCGCCTTCAACAAAACAATAATCGACCGATGGCACAGGCTGCTGGTTGGCATAGTCGCCGAAATCGTAAGCACCGAACCACAAAGGCTGGACGTCGGCATAGAGATATTCAGGTGTGCCTTTGGTCATGTTGAAAGTCAGGATTGGGTTGTAGCCACTGCCGTTCCAAGTCTGGAAATACATTTCAAATTCAACCAAACCTTGCAGCACGGTTGAGAAGTCGGTGACATCGATGTCGGCTTCGCACTGAACGCCAAATGGGGTGATATAGCGGAACAGTTCAACCCATTCGCCACGGTAATTCTTCACGCGGCAATAACCCACACGGTCGTAAGGGTCGCAGTCGCCATTCACGCAATTGTGGTCATAGTGAGCAACGATTTGACTGAAAGCGCCGACATGCGAAGGCATGACATATTCGCCCATGACGGATTGTGCTGATGGAGAAACAATCAAGTCGCCATTCATAGTAACGACATCCATATTTTCAAAATTATTGGTCACTTCGAAAGTGCAATTCTTGCTTGTTGTCTTGCCGCCCGACTGGGTGATGGAAGCCGTCATATTATAGGTTCCGAAACCGCTTGGTGTCCAAGTAGCATACCAATAGCCGTTGCTTGGATCATCAGGGAAATCGGTTCTCAAGATGACATCTTCGCCATCGACGGTGAATTTCACTTCTTCAAACTTAATGGCATCGCCATGTTCGATGTAGGCACTCAAAACCAGCATGATAGGCTTCAATTCAGTCATATAGACCTTAGTGCCATCGTAAGGACGGCGGATGGTGATTTCAGGTGTATAGGCATCAGGATCAACCACTTCAAATGAACGTGTGACGCTTGGAGCGGCATTCCACTGTGTGCCGTCGCCAGGCTGTGAAGCCTTCACTTTGACGATGCCCGGCGTGCCGTTCAAGGTAAGGATGTTGCCCGAAACCGTTGCAGGGCCTTCAACCACTTCGAAGCTGACAGGAAGACCTGATGTTGCCGATGCTACCAAGGTGATAGGAGCAGCCGAAACCAACTGGTCGGGAATTTCGGCGAACTCAACAAATTGCGAGGCCAAACCGGCTGGCGTATGTCTCACCACGAGGTTGTCGTAACCGGCATGTGAGCTGTTGAGGAAAAAAATGCCGTCCCATTTGGCTGGGTCGAAGCGGTCGCCACTGCCTGGGGTCAAGCCGGCATTGATGCCTTGGATTTCAGGAACAGGTTCAAATTCGCCCGTGCAACCGTAATCGGCAAACAAAGCCACGCTGCCCTGACGGTTGTTGGCTTCGAGGTCAATCATGATTCTCCATCGTGTCCATGTTGTTTCGTCATAATCGAAATCGACTGGCATTGTGTTGTTTGGCAGAACAATGCCGTTGACGAATCTATCCTGACTGCTGACACCCGTAGTAATGAAATAGATGCCGCCATCCTGTGTAGGAAGGTTCGGGTTAGGTTGTGTGGTTTCGTAATTCATTGGAGGCAACACCACGCCATCGCCATCGGCATCGTAACCAACGCCGAAGCAAGTGCCCCACCAGTTACGGAACACATCCAATTCGATTTCGATGGTACCGCCATCGGAAAAGTCGAATTGGAAATTTGAAGTCGATTTGTGCGTTGCGATTTCACCGAAATTGGTGTTGGCATTGTCGAAGAAAACGCCCATGGTCTCATCAGGGCAAATAGCGCCGCCCGCACCAAGGTATTCAGTTTTCAAAGTGCCGCCGCCTGCGCTATGTGCGCGTGCCACCCAGTTGTCCTGACCGTTCAGGTTCTGGTTTTCGGCATAGTTGTTGAAATCGATTCTTGCCTCTGTCTGGGCAAATGTCCAAGTCACCGAAAGCAACAAGGAGAGAAGTAAGGTTAATTTTTTCATAGGTATGATTTTAAATTATTGATTATTATATTTTTAAATTTTCAAAAACTATTCTATGATTATTTTTACAATCGTGATTTTGCTGTCCATTACCTTCACGAAATAGATTCCGGCAGGCAGTTGGCTTACATCAACGGTTTTTTCACCTGACACATTGAAATCCATCACTTTCTGGCCTTGCAAATTGATGATTTGAACCATTGCCGTTTCGCCTAAGGAAAGCGTCAACTGGCCTTTGGCAGGATTCGGATAGATTTCAATCTGTTCAGTTGTTTCGGCAACAGCTAATGGGTCATAATTAACGTAATGACAGTCCATTTCACCTTGGCAATTATCAAACACAGGATAGACGCAATAGTAATATCCGCCAGGAGCCGTCTCAACATCATCTTCAAAACGGTTTTCTGTCGTATTGCCTAAAAAGATTGGGCCAAATTCAGATTGCGCCATTGAACGATAAACATCATACGAATCAGGCTCTCCATCAAGCGGAGCATCCCAGAAAATTATCAGCGATTCCGGCACATGGGCAAGGTTCTGCACCATGCCGCAAAAACCAGGCGTGTTGCCGCCACCTGAACAGTTGTTCGTCCAAGAGAAGAAAACACCGCTTTGGGCACCTGAACCCGTATAGATGTCTGTGCCGTTTTCGTAGGCTACCCGATAACTACATTCGGCATCCCAACTGCCGTTTTGCCAACGCAAGGAAACCTCGACACCTGTACCAATTTCAAGCGTATGAACGGCTTGCGATCCGCTTGAAACAGTCATGGTCTCGCTTGGCGTTCCATCGTTAAAATCAACGATGAGCGCAGCGCCATTCCAACCATCGCCGTATGAATCTGTCAAAGTAAAGACGACATTGCAAACATTTTTGTAAATGGTCTCATAAACACCGCTTTCTGCCGTAAGGACAAAAGGAATGGCGAAACCAGCCGGTGCATCGGCACTTAATGTTACGCTGAAATCAGCGTATGTCATTTCATTAGGCAGCACATATTGGAAATGTCCTTCAGTTTCGTTCA
>JAZQPN010000158.1:0-2724 GCA_045628585.1 Bacteroidales bacterium
GTAGTTCGAAGCATACCAAATGGCAGGACGGCCTACGGTGATACCCCAACCATTGTCATCACCAGCGATGAGCAGTACGTTGTTGAGGTAGCTAGGATCTGGCATGGTGTACTGTTCGTATTCAAGAGACTTTTCGAGGACAGCTTCCAACTGAGCAATAGTTTCAACAGGCATACGGCTGTGGAACATTTCAGGGAATTCGTCGCCGTCGGTGCTCATGTAGTAAAGGTCGGTCACGCAGTTTGTTTCGCTACCGGTGGCACTGGCTGCAACTTGGTTCTTGTCGCCAATGATGACGAGGAAGGTAGGTGCTGTTTCAGCATATTTCTGCTGAATGAACGACTTGATGGCGGAGGCTGAAGTGCCGATTTCATCAGTGTAGTTCACATCCATGTAGAAACCTTTGATGGTCTTCCAAGCAACCCAATCTTCGATGGTCTTGTCGTATGTGCGGTCGGTGATGACCAACATCTTGGCAGGGGACTGCCAGAGGTCTGGGTGCTGGTCGTAAATGTCATCGCGCCAGTTGAACATCTGACGGTAGATGTTGGCGAAATATGGACTGAAAGTTCTTTCGAATTCGCTGTAGGCAGCGGCTTCGTCGTAACGGCCATAACTCACTTCGACTTCGATGTCGTTGTAAACCTTAATGGTGTTGTTGACAACATCGTAAGCAACAGGGTTGATGCTCAATGAACCGACCTGGATGCCACGCAATGTGCCAAGGGTTCTGAAGTCAGCGATAGGAAGTTCCTGATAGCCACGGGTCTGGTAGGCCTTTTCGTCGTAGGCGAAAGGAATGTCTTCAGGCTTCTGGTCCTTGCGGAGGGCTGGCTGCTGAGGAACGAGGGTCTTGATGCCGTAGTCGGCAAGGTTGTAAACGGTTGTCGTGTAGCTCTTCACTTCAACGGTGACGTTGGTAGCGCCAAAAGGAATGGCGATCAGCTTGTTGGCTGCTGGCAATGAAGGTGTTCCGATGGAACCGCTTTGATAAGTGTTGTCCATCAAAATGCTTGAGAATTCGCCTTTGACGGTGTTGACGTTGATTGATTCAATGCTGCCGAATGAGAAAGTGGCAGAGAATCCTTGCTTGTCGTTGTTGACACAAGTTTGTGCCGACTTGGCTCCGTTCAAGTCGATGCGGCCTTGGGCCTTGGCTTGTGAGCCGAACAGCATTCCTACAGAGAGGATGACTGTCAAGATTAAGCTAACTTTTTTCATTGATTAAACGTTTAATGATTATTGTATATGTTTGATATAATTTGCGATTGCTCTATAAAGTGCGCAAAGATAGGAATTTTTTCGGGCGCAGTGGAAGATTAATTGCATTAATTACCTTAATTTATACGAAAAATAAAAAACCGCCACTCAATGAATGACGGTTTTGCCTGTAGAGACGCGATTGTCGCGTTTTTATCAGTATTATCTGACGGCAATTTTTCGTGTCGTCACATTGCCATTGTTGTAAATCTTCATGATATACAGGCCTTTTGCCAAACTGCTGACATCAATTTTCTGTGAGCCTTTTGCCGAGCCGCAGGTGACTTGCTGGCCGATGCTGTTGAAAATGGAATAATTGAATTCCGCATTGCCGCCATTGATGTAAATCGCATCATCGGCAGGATTTGGATAAATGTTGAAATTGCTTTCCGCTTCGTTAACGGCCCAGTCGAATTCGACCAACAGGTTTTCCGGCATGGATTCGCCGCCGGAATAGATGGCCGTGACGCTGTAGGTGTAAGTCATGTCGTCATGAAGCTGGTCGGTGTAATTCGTGGCACTTGTCTCGCCCAAAGTGATGCCGTTGCGGGCAATGCGGTAGCGGTAGGCACCTGCTGGAGCCGTCCATGAAAGGGTGACATCGTAGCCGTTGACCGAGATGTCGAGGTCTGAAACCGGATTGTAAGTCTCATCGTATCCGCAACTTACATCAAAACTTCCGCCTTGTGGGCCTTTGCTGAGAATAATGGTGCCGTCTTCGTAACTGACGGTGTAAGAACATTCGCTGTCCCAGTTGCTGCCGCTCTGCCAGGTGAGGGTGACGTGCGAGCCGTGCTGGAGTCGGCGCTCGTAGGTGGCGTAGGCTTGCTGACTGCCCACATACATGTCATCGGCAGGCGTGCCGTCGCTGTATTCCACATGTAAACGGGAATTGTCCCAACCGTCGCTCCATTTGTCGGCGAGTTCGAAGATGACGAGGCAAGTGTTTTGCAGCGTGACGCTTCCTTCGGCAAAATTGTTGTCATCGGCCATAAGGCTGAATGTGAGCGGAATCAGTTCCGATTCAGGGCAGTTTGAAGCAATAGTGACATCGAAAACGGCAGTGACGATACCGCTCGGCGCAATGCTGCCAACGGCAATGTTTTCTTCACCGAAAGTGACGTATTGGCTTGTCGACGAAATGCTGATGTTTGCATTTTTAGCGACATGATGGCCTACATTTTCGAATGAGGCGGCAATTTGCAAGGTCTCACCCGGGACAAATTCTCCAGGGCATTGTGCCTCGGCAAATTCCATAACGGCTTTGTTGGCCGTGATGTTGACCACGCCTTCCCATGTTCCCGTTTCGCAGGTCGCAGTCGCCTTGATGTGGAATCGGGTGCCGTCGGCCACATTTTCGTTGATGCGGTAACGGAAATAAAGTTCTGCAGAGAATTCATTTTGTGGCAGGTTGCCTAAATCTCCCGAATCTTCGATGAAGGTGATGTTAGGGTCATCGCAAGT
>JAZQPN010000159.1:0-6937 GCA_045628585.1 Bacteroidales bacterium
CGGACGCGTTGCTGAAGGTCGCGGTTTGCGTCAGAGCTATGTTGACAGCATCGGACAAGGCCGCGTGTGGTCTGGTATTGATGCCATAGAAATCGGCCTCGTCGACCAGTTGGGCGACATGGAAGACGCCATTGCCTACGCTGCACAAAAAGCCGGCATTGCCAATGACTACAAAGTTGTGGAAATGCCAAAGCAAAAAGACTTCATGACACGCTTTACGGAGCAATTGAATGGCGGAAACAACGATCTCGATGCCGTTATGCGCCAAAAGCTTGGAATATATTACCACTATTACGAAGGCCTCGAAAACCTCTCCAACAGCACAGGAATCCAGGCAAGAATGCCTTTTGACATGATAATGCAGTAATTATCTTCCATCACGAAAAAAAAAATTAGTTGTCTTTACGCAAAAGACAATGCCAAATATCAGAGGCCGACTATTAGTCGGCCTCTTTTAGTTTGCACAACAGGAACATTTACTGACAAGACAAGCCGTTCTAATAGCGGAGAGGCTATGTCCCAAAAAAGTCAACTCATCCGAGCCAAAGCGTCTTTCAAGGCTTGAGCCAATTGGTCGGGGCACGATGTCGGTTTGAAGCCGCATCGTATGCCTTCCAATCGATGAATGACTTCCTCAGCTGGCATGCCCTCCACTAACCGACAGATACCTTGCGTATTACCGTCGCAACCATATTCAAACTCGACATTTTTTAAAAAACCATCCTCGATTTCAAAACTGACGGCTTGACTACAAGTGCCTCGATTTATATGTCTGAATTTCATTGTCTTTCGTCTCGATTCATAATTTCGAGTTGATGCACGGCATAAGCGTATGCACCAACAGTAACTGCCGATGATGTTCCTAACTTGGTAACGCCAACACCGATACGCTTGGTCGGGTCGTACCAAACCTCCTGGTCGCTGAACGGCACTTTTACCATTTTACCCGACTTGCCCGTGAAACGGATCATGTCTTCGTTGTTCATCAGGTTAAAAGCGACAGTCTCCATACGCGACACCTGATGGCCATTCAGGTCGGAGAAAGGTTCGTTCATTTTTTCAACAAGTTTCGGCATAAACACAGGCCAAGCGCCTGACAATCCACCACCTATGACAATGATGCTATCGGTCAGCGAGACAGCGTTGGAAAGCACATCAGCTAGAACAGTGGCCAGTTCGTCCCATGCTTTTTGGGCAGCTTCCTTGTTTCCGTCCTTAATACCCATCGCAATCTGGTAAATATCGAAAGGCTGAGGAGCTTCATCAAACGGAATGTTGGCTTCGCGGGCAAACACACGGCGCACGCCACGAATGCTGACGCTGTCCTCCGCGCTGGTTTTCGGATAAAGGACATTGCGGAAACGGTTGATTTCACCGCCAGCGGAATTATCGCCATTAAGCAAAACCTTGTCGATGACAATGCCACCGCCGAAGCCTGTGCCCAAAGTCACGCCAAGCAGGTTTTTATAGCGCTTCGGGTTGCCTTGCTGAGCCAGAAGCTGGTTCACTTCAGGAAGCAAGCCGCCAAGGGCTTCGCCGTATGCGAAAAGGTCGCCATCGTTGTTGATAAAAACCGGTACGTGAAACTCATTTTCAAGCATTTGTTTCAGCGGGACACCGCCTTTGAAAGCCGGAAGGTTTTCCAAATCGCCGATGATGCCATTTGGATAATCGGCCGGACCCGGAAAGCAGAAGCTGATGGCCGTAGGTTTCATGCCGCATTTTTCCTCAACCTGATGGAATCCGAAGATGATTTTCTGGAGCACGCCTTCCAGATCGGGAGCCGCCGACGGGATGGTAAAAGGCTCGAAGAGTTCGACAGCGTCTTTCATGGCAGAAAACTTGAATCCAGTTCCGCCTGCATCTAAAGTATAAATAATGATATTTGCCATAATATTGTGTTTTAATCGTTTATCTCAGCCTTATTTGCGATTTTCTTTTTCGGATGAACAACAAATTCCACCCATGCCACCCACATCAGGAAAATGATGAAGTAGAAGAAAAACTTGAAAATGTAATCGTGGGCCAGATGAAAACTGCCAGGCCACGGGATTTGCATCATCAAAATGCCGCAAATCCTTACCACATTGGTCCATTCGATAACAGCCAATCCTGCAGGAATAAACCAAGCCTTATGCTTCCAAGGCCCAGGGAACAAAAGCATTAGGAAAATCCAATGGCACCATTGCTTCAAACTGGCACATTCGGGCGCAATGATGACCCTCGCCCAACCTCCTTCACTATTTGGCGTGGCAATGAGACGCAGGTCGCTCATAGTCGTAATGTCGACGCAAAAAACATGTTGCAAGACCCAACACGACTGGTCGAAAAGCAGGTTCACAGCCCAAAGCGAAAGTCTGTCTATAGCGCCTTTGACGGGCCAATATTGCAAAGCCTGCCAACCCAAATAAAGGAAATGGGAACTCATTATCAGGATAATGAAAAGCGCCACATCGACTGTACTGGCGTTTTTCGGATCCCGGCAGTATTTTCTAATGCTTTCGATAGACATTATTAGATATTTTGAGGCGATAAAAATAAGAAAAATTGTAATTTTGCGGCCTCAAAAATAAAGAAAAATGGCAAACGATACGATAGTCTCAAATTTAGGTGCGACAATTCAAAATGATTCTACCATTATTACGATGGCAAAAACCATTGAAAAAGTGAAAGATACACCTGTTTCGGAATGGCTTCCGCAATTGGTGAACAAATATCTTGTGCCGCTGGGCATCAAACTTGTCGCCGCCTTCCTGATTTTCCTCCTTGGCCGGTGGTTGGTGAAAATAATCAAAAACAGCATCGACCGGCTGATGGAACGACGCAATACCGAAGTCTCTTTGCGCACGTTTTTAGGCAGTCTGATTTCGGTTTTACTGAATTTCATACTTATCATAATAATAATCAGTATTTTAGGAATCAACACCAGTTCGTTGGTGGCGCTTCTGGCCTCGGCTGGTCTGGCAGTCGGCATGGCCTTGAGCGGAACCTTGCAGAATTTTGCAGGCGGCGTGGTCATCATGCTTTTCCGTCCGTTCAAAGTGGGTGATTACATTTCAGCCCAAGGCCAGGAAGGCACGGTGAAAGAAATCCAAATATTCAACACGGTAATCAAAACACTTGACAATAAGATTATTACAATACCAAACGGAATCCTTTCAACAGGCATTATGACGAATTTCGCCAAAGAGGAAACGCGCCGCGTCGACTGGACTTTTTCGATTTCCTACGGCGATGATTATGACAAGGCCAAGGCAGTGCTGAAAACCCTATGCGATGCCGACAACCGCATTTTAAAGACACCCGAGGTATTCATTGAATTGGCGAAACTGAACGAAAGTTCCGTCGACATTACGGTTCGCGCATGGGTGAAATCGGCCGATTATTGGGGCGTTTTCTTCAGCATGAACGAAAATGTTTACAAAACATTCCCTGCCAAAGACCTACACCTGCCTTTCCCGCAAATGGATGTTCATGTGAAGCAATGACAGCCAGACGGCGAGGCTTACGGCAATGCCCGAAGAAGGAATTACAACCATCTAAATATCAGCGTAAAAGATTTTATTTCAATAATTTTTTCCTGAATTTTCATTTTTTTCTTGGTGGTAACGAAAAAAGTTGTACTTTTGCACTCGCAAACGGAGGTACCGTAGCTCAGTTGGTAGAGCAATGGACTGAAAATCCATGTGTCACTGGTTCGATTCCCGTCGGTACCACTCCAAAAGAAAAGCCGAGTCTCACTCGGCTTTTTCGTTTTTCATCAACTCCCTCATTTTTCCGGCAATTTCATTCGCATTCAAAGTGTTCATGCAGGCAAAATGGCCTTTCGGACACTGTTTAAAGCCCAATTTATCGCACGGACGGCATTTCAAAGTCTTGTTTTCGACAATGCAGGAACGCTGCGGACAAGACGGCAGATAAGGATACATGCCAAATTCAGGAACCGTGTTGCCCCACACCGAAACAACCGGTTTGCGCAAGGCAGCTGCAATGTGCATCATGCCCGTATCGTTGGCCAACACCACTTCGGAACGTTTCAAAACCATTGCCGACTGACCGACACTCAATTTTCCACACGAATTTATCACATTGTTTTCCAATGCTTTGCAAATCATTTCACCACGCTCGGCATCTTCTTTTCCTCCCACTAAAACCACAGGAATTTCCAATGCACGGCAAACTTCTATCACCTTTTCGGCTGGCAAAATCTTGGTGAAATGCTGCCCGCCAATGACGACAGACGCAAATTTTTCGGGCAAATCCATTGGCAAAACCGCATCGCTTTCCTTGAAAAAGAAATCCAAACCTTGGCCATCGTTCTTTACGCCCAACTTCTCAACCGCCTTGAAATAGCGGTCAACTATATGAATATCAGGCAAATTACCGAGTTTCAATTTCGAATAAAGGAACTTTTGGAAATCCAACTTCGGAAATGATGCCGAAGGCTTACGGAGCGCAAATTTCACTCGACATGACCGAATGTTTTTATGCAAATCGACAATGAAATCGTAGTTTTCGGCCTTCAATTCGGGAAGCAAATCATTCAAGGAACCTTTCAAGGCAAACACCTTATTAATAAAAGGATTGACCAATAACAAATTCTGATAACTGCTTTTAGTCAACACATGAAGCTCAATATCAGGAATTTGCCGTTTCAGGCAGCGGATTACAGGCGTTGTAAGGACAATGTCGCCGATGGAACTGAACCTTATGAGAAGTATCTTTTTCAATGCTGCAATAATTTGAAAAAGCAAAAGTAGGAATTTTGTCTTATTTTTGCCCGTTAAAAATTAAACAAGATGAAAAAGTTTGTTTTCATATTATTAATTTGTTTCACAGCAAGTTATGGATTTTCAGAGAACATTTTTCAGGACAGCTTCGAATATGCCAACACCGAAGGCGAAACGCCGGTAGGCTGGAATTGTCCCGAAAACAGCTGGATTTGCGGAAAATTTGAGCAAGAGCACAACTGCAAGCCACACACTGGAAACTGGTACATCTACACCCAAAACGAGGATTCGTGGATATTTTTGCGTACCGATGCACTTTTCAGCTTGCATTACGACCTTTCTTTTTGGACCATCAGCGATGGTGCTTTTCAGCTGGAAATATGCTATGGCGACAATCCAAATCCCGAATCAATGCACGGACAAATTGCTTCCGAAATCGAAATCAGCAGCAATAACTATCAGAAAATCAGCACCGAATATGAACTATATGAAAATTTCGAACTATATCTTGGTTTTCATGCCATCAGCAATGGAGGCGCAGCACTTTGCATTGATGATGTTGCCATCGACCAAATGCATCAGTATGATTTCATTGTGAAAACCATCACGACCGACACTTTGGAACTTGCCTATGGCGAGAGCGCAAGCTTCAGGTTTTCCGTTTTCAATACAGGCTACGACCAAGAAACCCTGGTCTTGAGTTCATCATCGGAAATGTTCACAGAAACACATTATTTCATTGACGGTGAACCTATTACGCGTTTCGACATTGAACCGAATGGAAACATTATAATTGATGTCAACTCAACCTTAATCGACCAGGAAATTCCTTATGCCTACGCTTGGCTCGATGTGATGGTCGGTTCGACGCACAACTGCAACACCGGCATGGCCTCATTCTTTGTCAAGCCCATTAACACAACACAAATTAATGAAACACAATCATTTGCAAAGATTTTTCCAAATCCTGCAAGCGACATGCTCTTTATCGATGCCGATGATTTTCAGGAAGCCATCATCTATGATGAAAGCTGCAGGCAAATCCTTTCATCACCTCAAAACATCATTGACATTCAAGGACTTAAATCAGGGATTTATTTCATTGCAATAAAAACTGCAAGACAAACGTTAAGGCAAAGTTTCGTAAAGCAATAATCGTTTAGCGACATGAAGAAACATCAAAAAACACTTATCGCACTCATAAGCAGCGTTTTACTGACCATAGCATGGCCTTTTTGGGGCTACCCGATATTTATGTTTTTCGGATTCGTGCCTTTGCTCTGGCTCGAACACCGCCTGGCACAAGGCGAAAAAGGCCGCATTTTCTGGCTTGCCGCCCTTGCCTTTTTCGTTTGGAATGTCGCCACGACATGGTGGGTATGGAACGCCACTCCAGGTGCCATTGCCGCATGGATACTAAACACGAGCTTTATGACTGTGACATTCTGGCTGTTCCATATCACGAAGAAAAAAGTCTGCAATAACATTTGGGGCAACTTTTTCATCATTCCCTATTGGATGTCCTTCGAATTGCTCACTTATCACTGGGTTGCGAAATGGCCTTGGCTGAATCTGGGCAACGCTTTCTCGACCTGCCACCAATGGGTGCAGTGGTACGAATACACTGGATTATCAGGCGGCACCTTGTGGGTTTTGCTTTCCAACATACTGATTACAAATGCTTTAATATCACATTTTGAGCATCAAAAGAAAATGCGTAATGCGTTTTCAGGTATTGGTTTGGCCACAATCATTCTTCCAATTGTGTTTAGTCTTTACATTTACAATCATTACGAAGAAAAAGGCGAAGATACGGAAGTCATTGTCGTTCAGCAGAATTGCGACCCGTGGAACGAGCAATTCGATTCGGAGTTTTATCGCGAGACCCTTCAACGCAACCTCGGCTTGGCGGATTCGCTTATAACACCCGAAACGCGTTTCATCGTTAGTTCGGAATCGGCCATTCAGGAAGGCATTTGGTGGGACGACACCGAAGCATCGTGGTCGTTGAAAGACCTTAACGCCTTCATTGAAGCGCATCCGCAAGCCTGTTATGTCATCGGTGCCACGACCCACGACTGGGTGCCGAAAGGAATGGAAGACGATTTCCCGGCACGTCAAATAGGCAATACCGACCATTATTTCTACACAAGGAATTCAGCCATTTTGATTGACACCACAGGCTACCAACACCGCAACAAATCGCA
>JAZQPN010000160.1:0-2797 GCA_045628585.1 Bacteroidales bacterium
CATGAACGAATGTATCTTAAACCTCGCCCCAAAAGGTATTTGGGAAGAATTTCACGGCATTTTAGGCGTGCCGCGTCCATCGAAAAGAGAAGCCAAAATGGTGGCTTACTTGGAAAAATGGGCTAAAGACCACAAAGTGGATTACATCAAGGAAGAATGCGGCAACATCATCATGAATGTGCCCGCTACACCTGGCATGGAAGACCGTCAGACCATCATCCTGCAAGCACACATGGACATGGTCTGCGAAAAGAACAACGACAAAGTCCACGATTTTGAAAACGACCCGATTGAGGCCGTCATCAAAGGCGAATGGGTTCACGCCAACGGCACCACCCTTGGTGCTGACGACGGCATGGGCGTTGCCGGCGCATTGGCCGTCATCGCTGACCCGACAGTCGAACACGGTCCATTGGAGTGCATCTTTACCATCGACGAAGAAACCGGTCTGACAGGTGCCGAAAAACTTGACCCTAAAGACTTTAAAGGCCGCATCCTCCTCAACCTCGACTCAGAAGACGAAGGCGAAATCTTCATCGGCTGCGCCGGCGGCATGGACACCATCATCAAGATGTGGTACGAACTGGAACCGAAACCGGAAAACGCCACCGCTTACCGCATTACGGTCAGCGGCTTGAAAGGCGGTCACTCAGGCGACGACATCAACAAGAACCTCGCCAATGCCAACAAGCTTTTGAATCGCATCCTCTTCCAAGCCACAACTTGGTACGACCTTGCTCTTTACGATTTTCAAGGCGGCAACCTCCGCAACGCCATCGCACGCGAAGCCACAGCCGTTGCTTACATCCCTAACGACTGCATCGAAGGTTTCTTAGCATACGTCAAGAAGGCCGAAGCCGATTTCCGTCAGGAATATCAAGTGACCGAACCTAACCTGAAAGTTACGGCAGAAGTCGCTGAAATCCAGCCGGATGTTGTCATCGACGAAATGTCGCAATACGAATTGCTCAACGCATTGTATGCCTGCCCTCACGGCGTCATCGCCATGTCGCAAACAATCCCGAACTTCGTTGAGACATCGACCAACCTCGCTTCCGTAAAGCGCAAGGAAGGCTTCTTCTTCATCCAGACTTCACAACGCAGTTCCATCGAATCGTCGAAGGAAGATGTCGCCAACATGGTGGCTTCAGTCTTCAACCTTGCCGATGCTGATGTCGAGCACACCGACGGCTATCCGGGCTGGACGCCAAATCCAAATTCAGTGATTTGCGACATCGCCGTGAAATGCTATAAGGAACGCTTCAACAAGGATCCGAAAGTCAAAGCCATTCATGCAGGTCTGGAATGTGGCCTCATCGGCGACAAGATTCCGGGCATGGACATGATTTCATTCGGCCCTACACTCCGCGGCGTTCACTCACCTGACGAGCGTTGCGAAATCAAGACCGTACAGATGTTCTGGGATTTCATGTGCGACATCCTCAAGAATGCTCCTAAGAAATAATTTTGAAATTCAATTAATTAGGGTAGTGTCATCATGACACTACTCTTTTTTCAATCAAGCATTAACATAACCAACAACACTATGAAGAAAGTTTTACTTATCGCCGCATTGCTCGGCATGGGTTCCGCCCTGATGGCGCAAGGCCCGCAAAAGTGCAGCCTCACAGCAGAAAAAGCATTCGAAAAAGCACAGAAAATCAACCAGCAAAACCGCTCGGAAAACGATTTCACAGCTTCGCTCGATTCACTCGTTTACACAAACGAATGGAACAACTATTCCGAGTCGTACAAATACGACTGGAAAGGCAACAACCTGGTGAAGACGACCTATTCCGAATGGGGCCACGACCGTCTCGTCAGCGCATACGAAAACGACCTCGTCGCAACGATTGAACACCATTCAAAAGATGTCAACGCCACCGAATGGGAACACTCAGCCACCGAAATCTACACCTACGATGAAAACGGCAATCTGATCCTTTTCGAATACAACGCCCTCAATTTCGGCGAATGGGGCATCACCGACCGCTACGAATACACCTACGACGCACAAGGCCGTCTGAAAACCACACAAACATGGTGGTTCGACTTTTGGGGCGAAGTGCCACAGCTCCTTCCCAGCAACCGTGAAGAATACAGTTACGAAAGCAACACCATTACCATCGACATTTACGGTTATTACACAGAAAACCAGGAATGGCGGCCCACAGCCCGTGATGTCAGCACCTACAACGAAGACGGCGATTGCAGCGAAGACCTGCAAATGAGTTGGGACGAAGCAACCCAAGATTGGAAGAATGAAGCCAAAAACGTCCATGGCTACGATGCCGAAGGTCATGTCACAACCATCACTTACAGCAATTGGGAAGAAGGTGAATGGGTGGTGACAAGCCAGACAGTTGTAGAATATGAAAACGGAAAAATAGTTTCAACAACCACTTCCGACATCTACCAAACCGGCGAATTGACGCCTTATTTGCACGATGAATACGAATATGATGAAGCTGGAAACCGTTCAGTTGTTAATAATTTCTATTATGAAGAAGGTGAATTGCTTCAAAGCAGCTTCAACGAATGTATCTACGACCTAACGGCAAGCAGCGATGAAATCATGGGTTGCCAAGATGTTTGGGACGGAGTGCTTTCAGGTTATTTCACCAATGCCGCCGACCCAATCACGGGCATCCAGATGGCTAACAAATGGACACAATTCAACAGATTTGAATATTACGACAACAGCAGCACAACCATCGACGTTTATTATTCAGCCACAACCGGCGTAAACGAAGACGGCGAAGAGATCAGAATTCAAGCCGCAGGTCTCAATGGCAAG
>JAZQPN010000161.1:0-4268 GCA_045628585.1 Bacteroidales bacterium
ATGCCTATTTCAAGCCGATTAATGCCAAGAAGGAATTCCCGTTTTTTTAGGGCAATTTATTCGCCAAATTCCACAATGAAAACGCGCCAAATGTCATAATGAAAACGCGCCAAATGCATAAATAAAAACAAAGAAATATAATGTATCTCGTTTATTATCAACAATATAAAGTAAAATTAAAATAACATAAAAATTGGCACATAAAATCAGTAAAAAAACTGAATTTTTATAAACATTTCACCAAATTTGGCCATTAATTTATGGCGATAATATACTTTTAGACGCAGAACGAAAGATGTTAGTTGAAAAAAACCGAAAGGCTGGTTTGAATCGAGCAGTTGCGAGATTCAAAGGTGAGTAGAGAAAGGTTTTGTATGTTTTGGTTTTAAAAAGGTCAAATTGTATATTATTGCCTAATTTATTGGCTTAATATAAAAAAAATTCTACAATTTAATAGAGTTCACTGCAACACAATATCCTCAACGACTTCCCTGCCCACTTGGGCATTCAAATTGTCTTTCAGAAGGGTCTTGGAATAACTCAGTTCCATGCGCAGGGCATCGGAATCGACACGCACGAAAAGCATTTTGTTGCGGATGGCCAAATCAATGGTGTGGGAGGCGATGAACGGACCGACAACATCCTTCCACGAGTTGATGACTTTCATCTCGTCTAAATAATCGGGACCTTTGTGCATCTGAATGAATTCCCTGATTAAGTCGCCTAATTTCTGCATGTTAAAGTATTCCATTTCAACTTCCGATTTCACTCACGACACCTTTTTCCACTCCGAAAATCTTATGGTTGATGCAGGTATCATCAAACAGACGTTCCACGCGCTGACGTTGCGTATCGGTAATGAAAACCTGCCCGAAATGATTATCGCCAACCAGACGTACCAGTTTCATCACGCGTTGGTCGTCAAGCTTGTCAAAAATATCGTCAAGAAGCAGAATGGGCTTGTAGCCGATCTTCTGATAATTAAACTCAAACTGTGCCAGACGGATAGAAACGACAAACGATTTCTGCTGCCCCTGCGAACCGAATTTCTTCAACTGATGGCCGTCGAGTTCGAACTCCAAATCATCCTTGTGAATGCCAACGTTGGTATAGCCCGAATGACAGTCGGCGTGTAAACTTTCATCGAGCAATTCACGCAAGGATTTTTCGCTGAGGCGCGACTGATAGCCAATGCCGACCTGCTCGTTGCCGCCCGAAACGGTTTCGTAATAATGCTGGAAAATAGGCAGGAATTCCTCTAAAAAACGCTGACGCTTGGCATGAATGTCATCGGCGGTCATAATGAGCTGGTCGTCCCAAAGGCGCAGCAAATCACGGTCGAAAGTGCGTGTTTCGGCAAACTGTTTCAGTTGCGTGTTGCGTTGCTGCAAGGCGCGGTTATATTTCAGTAAAGCATTGAGATACAATGGGTCGAATTGCGAAATGACGCCATCAATGAATTTGCGGCGCAAGTCGCTGCCCTCGTTGATGAGGTCGCGGTCGTAGGGCGAAATCATCACCAAAGGAAATTTCCCAATATGGTCGGAGAGACGTCCGTATTCCTTTTTATTGAAACGGAACGATTTCTGTGCATCGCGTTTCTGAATGCACGAAACCAGTTCGTCTTCCTTGTCGTCATGGGAATAAACGCCATGGATGCTAAAAAAATCCTGCTCATGACGGATGTTCATCTTATCCGTTGCACCGAAAAAGCTCTTGCAAAACGAAAGATAATAGATGGAATCAAGAATGTTGGTCTTCCCTGCCCCATTCAGGCCCACGAAACAATTCACCTTTTCGGACAGGACAAGATCAGCCGACTCGCAATTCTTGAAATTTGCCAGTTTCAGTTCGTGGAGGTACATCAATTCACTTGTTGAGGTTCACCTTGAGTGTCAGGTAATTGGGCGATCCGACGATATTGCATCTTGAGCGGGCATAGTCAATCTCGAAACGTTTCACCTTGATGCCGAAACCAACGGAGAATCCGGTCAGATCGCGTGCGGCGGGCACAGTCATTTTTTCGTGAATGCCATAATTATAGGCCGCACGCAAAACGAGGTTCTTTCCTATCTCCAATTCGCCACCAATGACGAAATGGCAGCCCAGGTTCTTGAAGAATTTCAAGGTGGTGTTTTCCTTTATGAGGTCGTGCGTAATCGGGTCGTATTCAGGTTCTTTTGGAGCAAGCATATTCCAACGCTGCATGTCCTTATAGGCAAACACAAAAGTAAACGGCAGGTGTGCCAGGCGCTTCGAGGCCGTAAAGTCGAGGCTGAAAGGCATCCAGCCATTGTAATTATTGTCGTAATTGACACAGAAAACCTGATGTCCGATGTTGCGAGCGGCCAGAGTCAAGGCCCAATCGCTGTAGGCCCAATAGGTTGCAGCCACATCGACGGCCAGTGCGCCGCACGAATAGGCTTCGCCTTGCATTCCGGCATATTTCAGGTTGGCACCGATGCTCCATTTGTCGGTCAGTTCGCGACCCCAGCCGAGAGTGATGGCGTAATCGCTGACTTGGAACGTGTTTCCCGTTAAGGTGCCGCCTTCCGTTGCTTCGTTAAAATCACCATAGTTGTAATATTGCAAGGAAGCACAGAAACTGCCTGCCTTTTCAAAATCGCGGGCATATTGCGCTGCGGCATAATTGGAACCGATGTTGAAATCGCCGACGTAGGAAAAAGCCAGCTGGCCGTTCATCGAAGGACAAATGGCCGACGGGTTATATGTAGCAGTCTGAATGTCGGCATCATGAAATGGAAGGACAACGCCTCCCAATGCCGCTACACGCGCCGAATTAGTGGTTCGCACAGCCCTATAAAGTCCGTCATTTACCACCTGAGCATGAGCTGAATAGGCAAGCATTGAAGTTGCAAACAGCAGTATTCTTGACAAGTTTTTTTTCATTTTTCCTTCTTTTAGCCTTTAGCTATTAGCTATTTGCCATTAGCCAAATGGTTGATTAGACAAAATTTATCATTTATTGTTTGATTCGTTAGCCAAAGGCCAGTAGCCAATAGCCAGAAGCAAAAACTTTGCATCAAAACAGGTTCATAACGGACATCTCCCCGATTTATTGCATCAAATCAGGCCACGGCCAGTTTTCACCAAGGTTCCGTTTTCCTTCATGACCTGCGAAATCTTGTCCAACATGCCATTGATGAAACGGCGGCTGTCGGGCGTGCTGTAGAATTTCGAAATCTCAATGTATTCGTTGATGGTCACTTTGACAGGAATGTCGTGGAAACTTGAAAATTCAGTCATTGCCATGAAAATCAATATTTTATCCATCATAGCAAGACGATCGTAATTCCAATTGGAGGTGTTTTCTTCAACGATTTTCCTGAATTCTTCGGCATTCGTCATGGTTTTCTTGAACAGATTGATGACAAATTCGCGGTCTTCATTCGGAATATTGCCCTGGGTTTTGTAAGCTGATGGCAATCTGGTGTTTTCGTTGAAATCGTTTGGCATCTCGTTGAGGTATTTCCACAACAGGAAGATGGCAATCTGATAATCGCTGTTGAAGGAGAGATTGCGGTCGCAATAGAAATCGGAGAGGAAAGTCTTTTCGCTGCCTTCTTCGTCTTCAGCGATTTCTTCAGCCATGTATTTGTCGACGATGGAAAGCAGGAACTTGCGGTCGTCTTCGAAACTGTCTGTGCTGCTGTTCATGTAAGCCTGGTATTCAGGATATTCGCGCAGGCGGTTGTAGAAGCCGCGGATGAAATCCTCGCGGTAGTCGGCCCAATTGATCTTGTATTGTTCCTCCAAGGTGAGCAGGTGCTTGTTGTTGTCGAGCATGTTGAGGACGCGGTTGTTGACGAACTTCATGTTCGGATGCAAATCCTCGAAAGTCGGGAAATTCTTGGTTTGGTTTTCCTCGATGCGGCGTTCAGCGAAACGTTTCACCTCAACCCAAAAAGACAACTGATACACAAAGAGTTGATACAGATTGTCAACACTTTCCAACAAATGTTTTTCGGCTTTGTTTAAGTCGGTTTCCTCAGACTGGTGGCAGGCATAGATTTCCTGCAGCACCTTGACTCTTAAAAATCTCCTATTCAACATAAGAATAAAATTAGAACGGTAAAATAAAATGCAAAGGTAGATATTTTTCGTGAAATATTTTACAAGAATAACTATTTTTGCACAACTTAATTATCAGGAAAAATGAAGACACTCAAACACATCGTAATGTGGCGCTTTCAGGATTTCGCCGAAGGGCGTACGAGAACGGAAAACGCACAATGGATGAAGGAACA